>OMTC01000241.1 GCA_900313845.1 uncultured Prevotellaceae bacterium | reverse complement strand
ATGTGGTAGGGCAACTCTCAATGAAAGTGAGAGCAGGTTGTCCTTCGTAGTTCTCAATGGCATCGGCAGCCATCTGGAGCGGACTGTATATCACAACGAACTCCGCGAGTTGCTTGGCAAGTGTGGAATGTGGATGCGTCCCTTTCACCACCTCCGAGAAATTGAAAATCGCAGGGGTGAAGTCGGTAGGTCCTGCCAATCCACGAGTGAACGGAAGCGTCACGGTGTGGGACGGTGGATTGCCACCTTTCGCATCCCATGCATTGTATTCCTGTCCGCGCACACCCTCCTGAGTCATCAGGTTTGGCCATGTGCGCTGAATGCCCGTAGGCATGGCTGGCTCGTGGTTGTCAATCATGATGTGATACTTGGCAGCGGTTTCAATCACCTTGCGATAATGACGGATGCCATACTGTGACTTTGACAGTTCCTTGCCATCGAACAGATGTCCCACGTAACCCGTCTTCACGGCACGAATACCCATTCTTGAATACCAAGCAAAGGCCTCGTCCATCTGCTGCTCAATCAGCTTCGACCTGCCCCACGACTCTATATGACCGATGAAACGAACACCTTTCTCCTTGCCGTAGCGACACACTTCATCCATGTCGAAATCGGGATATGCTTTCAGGTAACTGACTTCCTCGCCATTGCCCCATCCATAGTTCCATCCTTCGGCAAGCACACCACTGAAGCCATGACGAGCGGCAAAATCCATGTATCGCTTCACGTTCTCCGTCGTGGCACCATGCCTTGGTCCCTGTTCCCACGTGTTCTCCTTCTTGTGGATGCTCCACCAAATACCAATGTATCTGCCTGGTTCAATCCACGATGTATCTTCAATCCTCGAAGGCTCGTTCAGATTCAGCATGAGGCGCGAAGTGATGAGGTCTCCAGCGGATCTTCCAATCGTAATCGTGCGCCAAGGCGATTTCATCTCTCCCCTTGCATACACCTTCACCCCGTTTTGCCAAGGAGTGAGGGCAGTCTGCAGCGTCACCCCGCCATCCCCCTTGTCCCCTCTCCTCGTTGGCGTGAGGTTGATGCTGGCATAGTCCTCCAGTGCTGCCTCATGCAAACTGAGGTAGAGACCCCTTTCATATTCAATCGTGAAAGGAGTGCAAACCGTGTCCTTTTTGCTCATCAAGTCGCGCGTATAGATACCTTCGAAATACTCAGTGTGATTGCTGGGAATAGACCATGCCTGAGCATCGTGTGCCAAAGCAAATTCTGTCAATTCCTCCAGCACGCGAAATTCCTTACCCGTATGTGTGTCGGGCAAAACATATCGGAAGCCTATTCCATCGTTGAAAACGCGGAAAACCACATTCATCTTTCTTCGGTTTCCATTTTTCTCCTGAAAACCGACAGTCAGCTCATTATAATGGTTACGAACTTCCTCGTCCTCGCCCCAGACTTGCCTCCATGTCTCATCTTTCGATGTTTGGCGTTTGCTCACCATTTTTACATGAGCACCCACTTCGCCATCGTCGAGCAGGAATCCCAAACGGGAATCATCTACTATCAAAGCACCTTGATACTTTACATTGTAAAAAGGCTTACCGGATTTCACACCGACAGTTACCATCACGGAACCATCGGGTGAAAAAGCCGATACGTTAGCGGCATGAGCCACTTGGTAACTAACTAATACCAAAAAACTAACTATTAACCATCTATTTACTAATCTATTTTCCATTGTGCTATAGAATGAAGAATTTGTTAAGTGATTGCAACGAATCGTTAAGTGATTGCGATGGCAAAGTTATATGCATTTATTTCGCTTCACAATAGCATCAAAGAAAAATCTAAATCATCAAAACACCCAATCACCTAATTCTCAATACATTACTTTCTTAATCATTACATAAATATCAAGATTATTACAAATAAAAAAAGTCTTGCTATTGCTAACAAGACCATACTTTTAAGCGAAAAAACTGACTCGGAAAACGAGAAACAACGAACGATAATCCTCTACTCTTCCATCCTTTTCACATCCTCCTCGAAACTCTCCTTCTGTTTTGCCTTCGCCTTCAACTTGGAACGATACGTGTAGATGGTAGTGATACTTGACCGCAAAATCGATGCAATCCTCTGATTGTCTGTAAAACCTAAGCGAATCAATGCAACGATGCGCAGCTCTGTGGTCAGTTTCTCTCCGTGTGGCACAATTCGCGAGTTTTCCTCGAGCAAAGCATTCACCCGTTCCACAAAATGAGGATAGATACTCAGAATGGCTTCATCAAATTGCTTGAAGTAATCATTGGTCAGTTCCGCTAAGTTTCGCTCACTTTTCAGTTCTTTCATCAGTTCCTCAAATTTCCTGTCCCTCAACAAACGACTCGAACGCTTGTTTTGTTCATCTGCCTTATTGATAAAGACTCCTCCCAATTCGAAGAATCTACCGATATATTCCTCTTTGATACGTCCCGATTCTTTGATAACTCGGTTCGTTTGGCTCAATTGCTCGTTGGCATCGTTCAGTTGTCCCACCGTCTGCTCCAATTGCCGATTCATCTCTTTGTTGTGAGCATTTGCCTCTTCCAGTCGGCGAATCAATCGGGAACGGTAGATCCTACTGATAATCAGAATAAGTGCAACAAGCGAAATGGCTACCAACAAGGCTATCATGATGTTCTGCGCACGCGAACGAGCCTGATAATAGGCATCTTCAATCTGAGGCATCAATTGAGCAGCCTGCAAGTTGCGCAAACGGGTGCCATAGAAAGAAGCATCCGCCATGGATGCATTGAGATAGCGGAAAGCACGTTCGGTTTCTCCCTTCTCCAAAAGCAACATCGACAACTCACGCAGAGAATTGTTTTCCCGAATGGCACAGCGCTCATCGTTGATGGCAGAGAGCAACAAGTATTCCTCCCGCTTCTGTATGTCGCCCTTCAAGGAATAGAAATATGCCAATGTGCTCATCAATACGGAATGAATTCGCCCACCTTGCTCCTTGCGACGGTAATTCTCCAACAATTCAATCGCTCCATCCACATCACCTGTCTCAGCCCGATAGGTGGCTTCAGAGAAGATTCTGAAATAGTCGTCTTTGGGATGCAAGGCAATCATTCGCTCTCGATACATCACCACACTGTCCTGGTACTCCTGCGAGTAAACCGTTCCTCTCGCCTGCTCCGACATGAACAAATAGTACTCCTGCATGGCATTGTAATATTCGGGAAGGGTGGTCTCGCTCAATTCATCCACAGGTATATTCTGCAACACGGTCCGTGCCTTGTCGAACAATCCTGCCACAGCAAGAAGATGCGACAATCGCAACTTACAGGCATGCACACGGTCCAAATGCCCCCGACTACGTTCAGATTCTATGTTCTCCACAATATACTTCATGGCAGAGTCACAGCGGAAAGCCATGTATTCGTCGTAAAGACGCATACGAATCTGATAGCGGTCGTCGTCGGTCATACCCCTTGCCCCAAGACCCTCACGTATCAGTTCGATACGCTCTTGTTTCTTGGTAACAATCTTTTGTTCCTGTTGGAGAAGGGAATCCAGCGTATGGTAATGGGCACGCAATGGGTCGTTGGCAAAAACTACCGATGAATTCGCCAAAAACAACACAAACACGCATATCGTTAGGTAAGTATCTCTCATGGTGTGAAGATAAGAAGAAAAACCGAAAAGCATAATTCACCAGCAAAGATACAATCTTTTTACTAATCACCCCATGTTATTTCAAAAAAATCTCCAATTGTCATTGATAAAAGAAAGGCTGAA
>OMTC01000229.1 GCA_900313845.1 uncultured Prevotellaceae bacterium | reverse complement strand
CCTTCAGCCAATATTGCAAGAATGGAAGTTGCACCTCGAGGCAATGCTCACGGGTATGTGCACGCTCAGAGAACGTGATGTGGGGGTTCGACTCAGCGAGTTGGTTGCAGACTTGTGTGTCGATTTCTATCTTGCCGAGAGGCGTTTCATAGAAGCCATAGCCAGATGCCACAGAGATAGAGTCGAGATAGACTTGATGGCTTGGACCGATGAGGAAGATGCGCTTGTATCGCTTGGCGGGATTGATGCGTGCAAAGGCTGAGGCTGCCACTTCGCCCGAGAACACCCAACCAGCATGCGGCACCACTACTGCCTGAATGTCGTTGCGCTGAGGGACTTTGGCAAACTTACTGAAGAAGGCTTTGAGTTCTGCGTTCACTTCTTGTGCTGCGGCTGGGTAGAACTGTCCTGCCACTGCAGCGTGTCGAATTTTTCCGTTGTTCATGATTATCATGGTATTTGAGTCGTCAGCGGTTTTTCGTGCTGGCTTACAGGCACTGCAAAGGAATGCCACAACGAGCAGACTGCCGACGATGAGACGTGACTTAGATGGAAGCATCAAGAGGGAGAGTTTGTTGGATGTACTGGACAATACCTTCGCAGGCATCTTCGAGGAGGTCTAACACTAATTCGAAACCTTCGGAACCACCATAATAGGGGTCGGGCACCTCACGAGGATGCTGTTGCAGATTGAAATCGGTGGTACGCTTCACTTTGCTTCGTTCTGCCTCTGAAGGAGCACGGGAAAGGAGTCGCTTGATATTGGCATCATCCATGCCCAGGATGAGATCGAAATCGTAGAAATCACTTGTGCGAAGAGGACGGGAACGATGTGTGAGAATGTAACCACGTTTTTTGGCATGATGCCGCATGCGCTCGTCGGGAAGTTCACCTTCATGATAATTGATGAGGCCTGCGGAATCGACTTTTACGCGTTCGCTGAGACCTGAATCGATGAGTTTCTGACGAAGGATTTCCTCAGCGGCGGAGGAACGACAGATGTTGCCAAGACAAATGAAAAGAATGCGCATAAAGGGATTTGCGGATTTAAAGATTTACGATTTACTGATTTTGGCAACTGAAATTATTCATTATTTCATTTTCGTTTTTTATCATTTCCAATAGGAAATGGGCGACACCATCTTCATCGTTGGAGAGAGTGATGTGAGTGGCGATGGATTGGAGCTCGGGAACGGCATTCGACATGGCAACGCTGGTTGATGCAAATCGAAGCATGGGGATGTCGTTGAGGGCGTCTCCGAAGGCGATGAGGAGTGAAGCGTGAAGTGTGGAGCGTGAAGCGTGAAACGAGAAGAGTTGTTGCAAGCCGCTACCCTTGTCGATACCTAAAGGAACACACTCCAAGTAGAAGGGTTCGGAACGAAACACGTCGATTTGGTTTTCCATCTGCTTCTGTAATTGGGGCTCCAATTGCTCTATGGTCTTTGGGTTGCCTACAATCATGCACTTGTAGATGTCGAAGGATTCAACGGTGTGGACAAAATCATCCACTTGCATGGGCTTCAATCTGTTGGCTCGCATGGAACGGAGCACATATTGATGTGTGCAATCTTCCGAAACGATGAAGTCGTCGTGATAGGTGAGAATTTCAAGCCCGTTTGCTTTGGCTTGGGCATAGAGAGTGGCAATGCAGGAGGTTGGCAGGGCTTTGGAATAGAGCAGTTGTCGTGTGGACCAATCCACGATTTGTGCACCGTTATAGGCAAGGACAATACCACCGAACTTTTCGAGTTGGAGAAGGTCGGCAATGGGTGCTATGCCGTTGACAGGACGCCCCGATGCAATGATGATTCTCACGCCTTGCTCTTGCAAATGAATGAGCGTTTGGCGAGTGAAATCGGAAAGTGACTTGTCGGTATGCAAGAGGGTGCCATCGAGGTCGGTAGCAACAACGAGTCTATTCGAAATCTTCTTCATCATCGTCATCGTCAAAGTCGAAATCTTCGAAATCACCAAAGAAAGCAGGTGTGACAAAGTCATCGAGTTCACGACGCTCTTTCTTGGTAGGACGACCTGTACCTCGAGCACGATTCACGAATCCACTGATGCGGTTCATTTCCAGAAGTTCGTACTGGTCGGGGGTCGTGACATTTTCCATTATCTCGGGCACGAGTTTTGCCCCTACCCGATTCTGAATGGCTTGGAGTATCTTGAATGAATAGGTGATGGGCGGTTTGCGCACCTGAATGACATCGCCTTCTTTCACCATGCGAGAGGGCTTCTGCTTCACGCCATCTATCATCACACGCCCATTCTTGCATGCATCGGCGGCAATGGTGCGGGTCTTGAATATGCGAGCTGCCCAAAGGAATTTATCTAATCTTGCTTCCATCAAGGTTTTGTGTATTGATTATGTGCTATTATTATCAGGGATTTTAAGGATTTTATAGGATTTCTCTGTCCAGATGAATTACTACGTTGTAACTTAAAAAAATCTTTTAAATCCCTAAAATCCCTGACAAGTATTTTCTTGATGGCTATCGTTGGGCGGTGATGCGGCAGATGTTGACAACGGTTGCCATGGCTTTTTCGAGACTCTGAACAGGACAGAATTCGTATGGGCCGTGGAAGTTGATGCCACCAGCAAAGATGTTTGGACATGGGAGACCTTTGAAGGAGAGTTGTGCTCCGTCGGTTCCTCCACGGATGGCACGAATCTTAGCTTCCATTCCTGCTTCCTCGATGGCTTGTTTGGCAATGTCGATGATATACATCATTGGTTCTACCTTCTCACGCATGTTGTAGTACTGGTCCTTCAGTTCGAGTTGTGCCACGTTGCCATATTTCTGATTGATTTTGGCTACGGCTTCCTGCATGCGTTGCTTGCGCTGCTCAAAAATCTCGCGGTTGTGGTCACGGATGATGTAGGAAACGGATGCTTTCTCACAGTTGCCACTGATACCCGTGAGGTGGAAAAAGCCTTCGTAACCTTCAGTGTGCTCAGGTGTTTCCATTTCGGGAAGCAAAGAAACGAGTTCTGCTGCTACACGTCCTGCATTAATCATCTTGTCCTTGGCATAACCTGGGTGGACGCTGCAACCCGTGATGCTCACTTTTGCAGAGGCAGCGTTGAAGTTCTCGAATTCGATTTCACCTATTTCGGAACCATCCATGGTGTAGGCAAATTCACAAGCGAATTTTTCCACATCGAACTTATGAGCACCCATACCAATTTCCTCATCAGGATTAAAACCTACGCGAATCTTTCCGTGCTCAATTTCAGGATGTTCCATGAGATAAACACAAGCAGAGACGATTTCAGCAATTCCAGCCTTGTCGTCGGCACCGAGAAGGGTGTGTCCGTCTGTAACGATGATGTCCTCACCTATGTGGTCGAGCAGTTCTGGGAACTTGCTTGGGGAACTGACGATACCATCGGAAAGGGTGATGTCACCACCATCGTAATTCTTCACAATGCGAGGTTTCACGTCAGCTCCTGAGCAATCGGGACTTGTGTCCATGTGGGCAATGAAACCGATTGTTGGAACGGTTTTAGATGTGTTGGCTGGAAGTGTGGCATAGAGGTAGCCGTTCGCATCGAGCTCTATTTCTGTAAATCCCAGTTCTGTGAGTTCATCCTTCAAGTAATTGGCAAGGTTGAATTGCTTGGCTGTACTGGGTGTGGTTTCGGATTCCTCACTCGACTGTGTGTCGAAGGAAACATACTTAAGAAATCTATCAACAATGTTCATGATTATATTTACGATTTTAAGATTTACAATTTACTGATTTACTATTTACCGATTCTATTCTTCGGAGGCAAACATTGGGTCCCAACAAGGGAGGAGGGTTGGCTTCTGCTTGGCAGCTTCAAGAATCTTCGAGGAGAGGTATTTCTTGTTGACAACCAAACGGAAGAGGTATTCGTCGAACCATTCGTC
>OMTC01000157.1 GCA_900313845.1 uncultured Prevotellaceae bacterium | reverse complement strand
CGAAAGAAGTGGCTGTGAAACAACGGAAACAACGGAAATAGAACGGAAAAACGGAACATAAAGTTATTTCTTTCTTCTGATGATTTCTTAGAGAAAGAACTCAACTTTCGCAAGTTCTAAATGTCTAATTGAGTGTCACTTCGTGACAGAAATCTCACAAATCTTTTTCAAATCCACATCCCTACGATAGTTCTTCCATCCATCGCCATCGCTCACCACGCACACCTCATGTCCGAGCGCTCGCAAACCCTCTGCCAGCGTCCAATGCACATTGCTATAATCACCAAGAAGTAAAATACGCATAAGCACTATTTAATGAAGAATGAAGAACCTTTAGCTCGGCGAAGCCAATGTAGAATGAAGAATATATTTTACCTCCATCCGGATGGATTATTCTTTATTCTTCATTCTACATTCTTCATTTTACAATCACAGCCACTTCTTTCGCTTGAACCACATCAGTCCCAGAATGGTGGAGATGATAGAGATGAGAATGGCAACGAAGAAACCGAAGCGAGATGTCTCCATACCATTGACAAGGTTCATGCCGAAGAGCGAGGCAATGAGGGTTGGGAACATGATGATCATGTTGAGCGAGGTGAGCAGACGCATCACCTTGTTCATGTTGTTGTTGATGACGTTGGCGTAAGTGTCCATCGTCGAGTCGAGGATGTTCGAGTAGATTTGAGTTGTCTCGCGTGCCTGGTTCATCTCGATGTTCACATCCTCAATGAGTTCCGCATCGAGCTCATCGACAGGCAGACGGAACTTGAGCTTCGAGAGGAGTGTCTCGTTGCCACGGATGGAAGTGGCAAAATACGTGAGACTGTCCTGCAAGCGTGCGAGGCTCACCAAGTCCTCGTTATCGATCTGTCCACCGAGGTTGCGCTTTGCCTTCTCGATGAGACCGTTCACCTGCTTCAGGTACTTCAGATACCACACGGAAGCAGAGAGGAAGAGACGGAACACGAGGTCGGCAGCATCCGAAAAGCCCTCTGCACGTCGCTGCTGATGGTTGACGAAATCCACCATCATGCGTGCCTCTTGGTCGCAGATGGTGATAATGACATCGCCCTTGAGCACCACACCGAGCGGGATGGTGGTGTAAGGAGTGCGGGAACTGACGCTTTTCAGATGCGGGATGCGGAGGATGATCATGAGCCATCCCTCGTCCATGTCGTAACGAGCACGCTCGTCGGCATCGGCAACGTCGGTAATAAAGTAATCAGGCATGTGGAGTTCGTCAACCAGAAAACGCACGTCGTCCTCCACGGGACAAGTGATTTGCACCCAGCATCCTGGCTGCCACTCGTCGATAGGTGTAACACCTTTCTTAGTATTCCAAAAAGAACGCATATCTTTACTCTGTCAGTTCGTTTTTGAGAGTTAAACCTTTTAAGTCAGCTTTAGCTTTCGCTTTAGGTCTCGGTTGCCCATTGGATGGCAAGCCTCAGACCTTTTGACCTTTGACCTAATTAGAATGTTCGCATGAATGTATGGCGCGGCAAAGGTTCCTGCTGCTTGTTCTCAAAAGCGAGGGAGAAGTGTCAGAGTGTCGTCGAACCTTAGAGCCGCAATGGTCTATTCGCCGGATAGTCGTCCATATCTACTAATGATTAGTTAAACATTATTTTGTTTTCGTGTGCAAAGATACGCATTTTTGTTTATTACTGCGTCAATGTGTCACGCATTTTTTTCAAAAGGAAGGTTTTTCTCTGCCACAAATAGCCAGAAACTTACAATACTTGCAAGGATGATTGGTTGGAGCCTGCGTGAAAGGTACATCGGGATCGAAAATACTGTCTATCACCGCAAGGAGCTGGGAGTGGTATGCATCGCGGAGGGTGACATCAGGATTGGTGGTGTCGCTCTGATGGGCAAAGTCACGCACTTCCGTCTTGTCCAACATGACCAATGGATTGCACTTCTTCCTTTCCTTCTCTCCTTCCTTGGCGAGTTTCACGTACATCAACGACACTCCGACAGCCTGACGAACACTCTCTTCTCGCGAATAGATGTCGGCATAATAGAATGCCTGCATGATGTGGTTGGAACGATTTGTGTTCTTCGAATCGAACAACGCCTCGACGCTCTGGGCGGTCTTCACCTTGGCACTGGTCTTATAGTCGAGTATGCGCAGTTGGTCGATGCCCTTAGGCTGCTGCTGTGGGTCGGTGCCCTTAGACTGCTGTGGGTCGGTGTCGTCAGGCAGATGCACGAGGTCGATGCGGTCGATGATGCCTCCCAACTTGACGATGGTGCCGTTGGAGAGTTTGAAGAAGGATGAGTGCTCCTTCTCCACTTCGATGATGGTGAGCGGACAGAATTGCTTGTCGTATTCCAACTGGTTCTTGACGTAGGTGATGATCACACTACGAATGAGTAACTGATTGCCATTGTAGGTCGGAGTCTTGTTCAAATCGCTTTCGTGGAAGAACTCATGGTTGAAGGCGCGATCGACATAATAGGCGATTGTGGTTTGCTCGTTGAGGATGGAGTCAATGTCCTCCTCCTTGAGTGGTTTTCCGATTCCTAAACGGGTGTAGATTTCACTCATGCAGAAATGGAAGATGCTGCCGAAGGTGTTGTCCTCCACGTCGTCGGTCAATTCCTCTTCGGGGTAGAGCTGCGCCACTTTCTGGAAATAGAACTGGAGCGGACAGTCGATGTAGGTGTTGATGGCGGAAGGAGAGAGATAGCCATTGCTGGACGGCTTGAGGGCGGTTGGGCGACTGCCATCTTCTCCCCAGACGAAATGTCCACGAAGTTGCTCCAACACCTCTTCGCTCTTTGGAACGACAATGCTGGAAGGAAGATATGGGACATTGGTTGCCGAGAGGTTCTTCAGTTCGATTTTGTGAGCCAACTGCAAATCCTCCTGCTCCACCAGCATTTGTTTCATGAAGCGCGACATCTCTCCACGCGATGTGCCTTCGGTGGAATTGTTGTAGATGAGCGTCACGTTCTCTGCTCGCTGAACGAGGCGATAGAAATAGTAGGCATAGAGGCTGTTGCGCTTGTCACGCGTGGTGAGATGGTACTCTTCGCGGAGGAAATATGGGATGAACGAACTGCAGGTTTCCGACTTGGGCAGGTTGCCTTCGTTCACACTGAGCATGAGCACATTCTTGAAGTCGAGATTGCGCGTTTCGAGCACTCCCATCAGCTGAATGCCCACAGCGGGTTCTCCGTGGAATGGCAACGAATGGGAATTGATGATTTGGAAAAGCAAACGGGAGAGAAGTGAAAGCCTCACCCCCAACCCCTCTCCAAAGGGCGAGGGGAGTGGAATCAAGGATTCATTGGATTCAGAAGGATTCTTAGAACCTGAAACTTGAATCTTCAGCTCGGCGTAGCCAAACCTGGAACCAGCACGAAGTGCCGTTGATGGCTCAAAACGTAGGATTCCGGACTCTTCCAACTTCAACAGGCGATTCACGATTTTGTAGGCATTGAATACTGATTCCACGTACAACTGATAGTCGAAAGTCTTTTCCACTTGTCGATAGCTATTGCCTACGGACTGAATGAGTTGGAGCAGATAGTTGAGCAAATCCCTCATGGAATTTTGCTTGGTGAACAACTGAAGCAAGAATGCCTTTTGCTGCTCCTGCTGCTTTGCTTTCTCTTCGTCGTTCTGATCCACAGGGAGATTCTCGATGAGAGAAACAGAAGGAAAGAGGATGTTGTGGGACTTGATCGTAGTGAGCAAGTTGCGAGCCACTTCCCCACCCAATCGATTGGTGTAAGGATGCTTCAGCACGGCTGCCACTTGTGCATAGCGCCAGAAGGAATTGCCGGCACGGTTCTCGTGGTAGCCATGCAACTGGAGGTCGAGCACCGCCATCAGATAGCTGCTGATGGGGGTTTGCAGCAGGGGATAACCCATCGTCACATTGAGCTTGAAACGCTTGGCAAACTCTTCGTCAACAGGAATGGAATGCAGCACGGACTGCAAGAGATTTTCGTTGCAAAGCACGATGGCAGACTGGTTGAGTGGTTCTCCTTCTGCCTGAAGATGGCATTGCTGCATCCATGTGCCGATGTACTGCGTCTGGGCGTTCTCGGTGGGTGAGGAGATATAGGTGATGTGTTTCTTGTCGGATGCGAAATTCCTGTATGCCAGTCGATAGGTCTCCGTGTCGGGCTTGAACTCATTGGGAAATGCCAGCATGTCCTCGTAGATGAACCGCCCTGCCTCAAACACCTTATGGTCGTCTGCTTTCTGCTGCTGATATGCCTCGTCGAAATCCCAATAGAAATACACCTGAGAATTCTCCTTGAGGAATTTGAACATCTCCTGCTCGGTCTTGTTCAACACATTGAAACCCACAATGGCAAACTTCTGCTGCTGAATCCTTTCCTTGAAATCTGCCACTTTCTGCTGCGCTATTGCCTCTTGTCCTTCACTCAACCTCTCATCGAGAGGCAGTTCCCCATCGCCTAATCGACTCACCACATTGCGCTTCAGCATTCCTTCGTATGCCAAGCCTGCAGTTCGGAGTTCCTTGCGGAAACAGGTGTAGATGGTTGGCAGTATCTTCCAAAGACTCATGTAGTTCTCCTTCAGAAGCGTGGAGATGTCGAAGTCCTGGAAATACTCCTGCAAGGCTTTCACCTGTTCCTTCGAGAGATAGTCGAAACGGGTGAGGTCGTTGAGGTCGGAGATATTACAGAACAGATGCTCCGCATCGACATGGTTGTTGTCGATGTCCTGAAAGTCGGACAGCATGAGTTCGCCCCACGAATAGAACTTGTCGAGGGTTTCATCCATCTCTTCCCCGTTCTGCTGATATGTCTCTTCGTATGCCTGATAGAGACGGCAAACCAACTCTATCGTGTCAGCCACTTCCAACGGTGAGAGCGTCTGGAAAAGCTCGGTAATCGTCAGATTCTGAAAATTACCATCACACTTCTGGTACAAATCCTTTGCTACTAATTCAAGAAAACTATTCATACTCCTATTGGCAGTTAAAAATTAAAAATACGTTTAAAATAACTTGGGATGATTTTTAAAGGAAAGAAATTAGAATAATTAGAATAATTACTCCAAAAATTTGGTGTTGTTTAAAACAAAAAAACATATTATTTCTGATAAAATTATTCTAATTATTTTAATTTCTTTCCTAAATTAACTCGTATCATTTATACCAACATATTTATAAATCGTTATTAGAATCACTTACTGGCACCACTTTGTTGTCCATGACATACCAAAGATAGCCTTTCACATTCTCGTATCCAGCACGCTTCAACAAGTCGATATACTCTTTCACTTGTTCCTTGTATTTGGAATATACAGTCTGCGAGTCGCCAGTCTTGTAGTCTATCACGATGGTCTCTCCTTGTTTCGAGATGACACGGTCGGGACGCTTCTCGTAAATAATCCCTTCGTCGTTCTTGTCGATGATGGCACATTCGTTCACCACATTCCAATCGGGAGCGAACCACCCACGAACCTGTTCGTTCTGGAGTGCCTGACGAAGCAAGTTTCTGATGCTGTTTTCCTGTTCTTGACTTTCGAAGTAGCCTTCCTGACTGACACGAAGAAAAGCCTTGTCCACATCGTCGAGCGTGTGGACCAGCGAAAGCAAATAATGGAAGAGGAGGCCCTGATTGATGTAGTCGTTGGAGTAGCCTGAGGACAGCGAGTTACCGTCATCGTTCTCGTCGTATTGCCCTTTCACGAACTCTGCCGACTGATTCGACTGGCGGAATCCAGCCAACATCTTGTTTTGGTGGAAGGTGATAGGCAAATCGACAGGCTTCTGAGCCAACACATTTTCTTCTTCCTCATCTACTTTCTCTTTCGATGGAAGCAGTTCACCCTTCTCATACTGACGAATCGACATCTCCATCTCCTCATCGTCATCCTCCGCCAACGACATCTCTAAAGGCACATCGATGCAGTGCATCCCTGATTCCTTCATCTTCTCCATCGTCTTCCACATCAGGTATGCAACATCTTCCGATAGTCCTCCATTTTTTTTCTGATTTTCAGACAATTCATTTCGTCCCGATATGACAATCAGATTGTTTCGGGCACGTGTGTTTGCCACATACACCAGATTGAGATTGTCAACGTAGGTTTTCAGTCTCTCTTCGTTATTCTCCTTGTTGAAAAATTCGTTTGCTTCATTGCCATAATCCACTGGCAACAAGTCGAGTCCCTCAAACTCACCCGTCGGTTGACACCAAAGCGTAGTTGAAAATCCCAGTTTGGTGAATGTCCAGTCTGCCAATGGGAAAATCACTGTATGGAACTCCAGTCCTTTCGACTTATGGATGGAGAGGATTCGGATTCCCTCCAATTCGCCCATCGGAATGGTTTCCTCGCACATTGTTTCGTCCCAATACTGCAAGAAGCTGTCGATGTCGCCAGGCTTGTCGCAAACGAAATTCAACAACTTGTCGAAGAATGAAAACAAGTACGCGCTTTGATTCTCTATCACGTTCAGTCCTAATATCTCGAAGAGGTTCTGCACCAATTCGTAGAGAGGTTTCACCGACAGGGAAGGAAACTCATTCACAAAAGCAGTTGGCAGCATCTGCTTGATGGTGTTGACATCTTTCAAGAAGATAGCATTCAAATCTGCCGTTGTCTCGTCTTTCTTCACTTCCTTATTATATATGGAGAGCAGATAGCCTAATGAATACTTGTCGGTAGGATTGGCAATGGCACGAAGTGCAGCAATCAGCACGTTCACAGCCAACGAAGCCTTCAGCTTGAATGCCTCATCACTCACAATGTTCACACCTTCAAACATGCTGTATTCCTTCTGCCTCTTTGCTTCCTCGAAAAGCGACATGATGTTAGGAATGTCCTTGTTTTCACGGCAAAGGATGGCAATGTCATTGGGCACCACCTTCCGCTTGCACGTTTCGTCCCTTGTCAGCAGTTCTTTCAGGTTGTTGATCACGCGCTGATATTCCACCGTCTTTCTTTCCGCTACTTTTGTATTCACGGGAAAGTTCACACACTCCACTTTCACATAGCCCTTGCCTTCGTTTTTCTTCACTTTCTGCTCTACCGTAGCATACACCGAAGGAATCACCTCCGTCTTCAGCACACTTTCGTCTGGCACTTTTTCGGTTGTCTTGAGGTTCAGTCGTCTTGAGGTCGTACAATTTTTGCAACTCAAGGGCTGCAATGCTGAAGAAAGCGTTATTGAACTCAACCACATTTCCAGCACTGCGGTAGTTGTCTTCCAACGGATTCCAATCCACATAATCCTTGAAATCCTCGTTGTCCTTAATGCCGTTCAGAATCTCCCAATCGCTGTTTCTCCAACGATAGATGCTCTGCTTCACATCGCCCACAATCAGACATTCGCAACCAATCGAAACGCAGTTCATCAGCAGTGGCACAAAGTTCTTCCATTGCAGCGTGGAGGTGTCCTGAAACTCGTCTATCATCATATACTTGAACTTCGTTCCCGACTTCTCATAGATAAACGGGATGTCGCTGTCCTGAATCATGGCATTCAGCAGATAGGATGTGTCAGCCAACAAGAAACGATTCTCATCGCTGTTCAAGCTTCGCACCATCTTGTCTATCTCACCTATCAGCATCAGCGGATAGATGTGCTTGGTGATGACTTTCGCCTGTTTGATGTAGTCCAAGTCTGCCAGCACATCTTTCAATATCGGCATGAACGTTTCCTCAGCCAAGTGAACCACCAAATCATGATGCACGCCCCTCTTAGCCCACTTCTCTGCACTTTCCAGACAGTTATTTACATTCTTACCAGGGGATTTCTGTTCTTCATTTGCCCAACTTTCCAAAAAACCATAAACTCCTTTCTGCCCTTGCGCAAAATGTTCTTTTGTCAGTCCAGACTCCTCACATGTCTTCAAGAAGTCTTTAGCCTTGCTCACTGCATGTTTCTTCTTCTGAGGAATCGTCTTAAACACCTTATCCTTATAGTTCTTCACTTCGTCCATGTCGAAAGCAGGCACATCCATCATTTCCTTATCCTGCAAGCCTTGTTCACGAAGTTTCTTCTGCTTATGCAGCATGAATTGCTCATCGAAAATGTGCTTGGCAAAAACGCCTATCTCATCCTCGATTTTCCACTCTATGTTTTCACCTATCTTCTGCTCCACATAGTTTTTTATCACCTGGAACACATTGTCGCTCTCCTTCAGGTCACGCAACATGGTTTTCACGGCATTCTTCAGTATCTCGTCGGTCTTCAAATCCACACGCAGATTGTTCGACAAACGAAGTTCGTGTGCCAACTCACGCAGAATAGACTGGAAGAAGGAGTCGATGGTCTCGATTCGGAACATGCCATAGTCGTGCATCATGTTCTTCAATGCCTTACCCGCATTTTCCCGTATTTGCACGTCAGAAAAATGACGAAAGCGCTCATCCTCCTTGATTTTTGCCAAATAGTCATTCGAAGATGCCAAACCGTGCGCAATGCCATAGAGCTGAGTCAGGATGCGGTCCTTCATTTCACTGGTAGCCTTGTTCGTGAAAGTCACCGCGAGGATATACTTGTAATTGACAGGATTCTCAATCAACAATTTGATATATTCCACTGCCAAACGGAATGTTTTTCCACTACCTGCCGAAGCAGACAACACTTTCAGGTATTTATTTGAGTTAGTCGTCATGGTTTTTCAATTTTATGCAAATATACTCACTTTTTTCAATCTTCACGCACTTTTCACTTTGCACTTTTCATTTTTCACTTTATTTGATGTATTTTTGCAGAAACTTTTATTTTTCACTCTTCACTTTTCATTTTTCACTTGAGAGCACATGCAACCCTTAGCAGAACGACTTCGTCCTCAAACTCTTGACGACTACATCGGACAGCAGCACCTCGTTGGCGAAGGTGCCGTGATACGTCGGATGATTGATGCCCGACGCATTGCTTCATTTATTTTGTGGGGACCTCCAGGCGTGGGAAAAACCACCCTTGCCAACATCATTGCCAAGACACTCGATGTGCCATTTTTCACCTTGAGTGCCGTCACTTCGGGAGTGAAGGAAGTGCGCGAAGTGATTGAGAAAGCGAAGATGCATAGCGGACTCTTTGCCACGAAAGGAAATCCCATCCTCTTCATCGACGAAATCCACCGCTTCTCCAAATCGCAACAGGATTCACTTCTCGGTGCTGTGGAGAAGGGAATTATCACCCTCATTGGTGCCACAACGGAGAACCCTTCGTTCGAGGTAATTCGTCCTCTCCTCTCCCGCTGCCAAGTCTATGTGTTGGAATCGCTGGGGAAAGACGACCTGTTGAAATTGCTCGACAATGCGCTCACAAAGGATGTTTTTCTCAAAAACAAAAAGATTGAACTGAAGGAAACGGGTGCTCTCTTGCGTCAAAGTGGAGGCGATGCCCGCAAACTCCTCAATATCTTCGAACTCACCATCCAAGCAGCAGAAGCAGCAGGTCAAACCGACATCGTCATCACCGACGAACTCGTTCTCAAATCCATCCAACAAAACCCGCTTGCTTACGACAAGGACGGAGAGATGCACTACGACATCATCTCGGCTTTTATCAAGAGTATTCGGGGAAGCGATCCCGATGCTGCCATCTACTATCTCGCTCGCATGATTGAGGGAGGAGAAGACCCACTCTTCATTGCCCGCCGACTCGTTATCAGTGCTTCGGAAGACATCGGTTTGGCAAATCCCAATGCTCTTCTCCTTGCCAATGCTTGTTTCGATGCCGTCTCGAAAATCGGTATGCCCGAAGGTCGCATACCACTGGCAGAGGCAACAGTCTATCTCGCCACCAGTCCGAAAAGCAATTCGTCGTATCTCGCCATCGATGCAGCACTCCAATACGTGAAGCAAACGGGAAATCTCCCTGTTCCGCTCCACATCCGCAACGCACCAACCAAACTGATGGCAGAACTCGGCTATCACGATGGTTATAAATACGCTCACGATTTCCCTGACCATTTCGTTGAGCAGCAATTCCTGCCCGACGAAGCCACCGGCGCTCGTTTCTGGCATGCGCAACCCCACACTCCTTCCGAAGCAAAACTCTACGAGAGAATGCTGAAATGTTGGAAGGAAAGATATAAAAATGAAGAATGAAGAACCTTTACCAATATCAACATCAACACTCTATTATGAAAAAGACTGTAGCAATTTTTGGAATGTTCATTTCTTTTTGTCTTTCAATGCAGGGACAGGTGAAAGAACTTAACCCAATTTCTATCATCAAGATGCCCACAATCAGCAAGGCTGAATACAATCGTCTGTCTATTTTAGAAGATGAGGGGAAATTATCTGAAGCGGAGAAAAAACTGATGAAAGAGTGCGCAATATTTGATGATTTATATTCACCCAGCTGTAGTTGGTATTGTGGTGGAGATGTACTTTCAGTCAAGGATTCAAGTCATCTGAAAGCAACCAAAAAGTTCAATTACAACGGAAAAAATGCGCACAATTTCAATCACGAAAGTGTTTGGGCTGAGGGCGCAAAAGGGCAAGGCATTGGTGAATACTTAGAATATGAATTTTCAGGCGGTTGTCCACGTATCACCCATGTGAAAATCTTAAACGGGCATGTGAAGGACGAAAAGGTTTGGAAGGATAATTCAAGGGTTAAGAAACTGAAGATGTACTATATGGGAAAACCTTATGCGATTCTCAACCTTCAGGACAGCCGCACAGAACAAGATTTTGAGGTGGGTGTGTTGGGGCCTCACAATCCAGAAGCACCTAACTGGACACTCAAATTCGAAATCATGGAGGTGTACCCAGGAGACAAATACACCGACACTGTGATTTCAGAGTTATGGTTTGATGGAATTGACGTGCATTAATCCATTCTTCATTTTTCACTCTTCACTTTTCACTTTTCATTTTTCATTTCGGCAAAGCCGTTGCAAACGGCTTCCACTTCCTCATCCTTCATTACAGGCGACATAGGCAACGAGAGTTCCGTTCTACCCCACTCTTCCGCGATAGGAAGGTGCAGGTGCTGGAACTCGCGGTATGCTTGCTGTCGATGTGGAGGAATGGGATAGTGAATCAAAGTTTGAATTCCTTTCTCCCTTAATGACACTTGCAATTCATCGCGATGCTCCGTGCGAATGGCATAGACATGAAAAACATGACGAGACGGATGGGCTGGAATCCGAGGCACAGACACGATTCCTTTCAAGTTCTCATGATAATAACTTGCAATCTCTCTTCTTCGGGCATTGTCTTTGTCCAAGCGGCGCAACTTCACCCGAAGCACTGCCGCTTGCACCTCATCGAGTCGTGAATTGACACCTTTACATATATGGGTATATTTCACGGACTGCCCATAGTTTGCCAAACTTCTCACCTGCTGTGCCAATTCTTCATCGTTGGTAACGATGCATCCCCCATCTCCCAATGCACCGAGGTTCTTGCCTGGATAGAACGAATAAGCAGCTGCATCAGCTCGCGCCACACCTTCTGCTCCATGTGCCTGACATGCATCCTCCAACACTTTCAGTCCATGTGCCTTGGCAATCAGCATGATACGCTCCATATCGCAAGTCTGCCCATAGAGATGCACAGGAATGATGCATCGTGTGTGCTCCGTGATGAGTGCCTCAATGCGATTCACATCTATCAACGCATCCTCCAAATTCGGTTCGCAAAAAACAGGTTTCAGCCCTGTCCTCGACACCGCCAAAACCGTAGCGATGAAAGTATTCGAAGGTACTATCACCTCATCTCCATCCTGCCAACCCAACTGTTCTTTCCAAGCCATCAAAACGAGTGTCAAGGCATCCAATCCGTTACCACAACCCACACAATGCTTCACACCGAGATAGTCAGCAAACTCCTGTTCGAAAGCCTCCACCTCTGTGTGCAACAAATACCACCCACTGCTCACCACACGGTTCACAGCCTCCTTCAGTTCCGAGCCAAACGACTCATTCACTCGTTGCAGATTCAGAAAATCAACTTGCATATTAGCACATTTATGAATTGTTACTGCAAAAATAGAGCAAATGAAACGATTATGCAATTATTTCCTCCACTTTCTCTATTTCATTTTTTCTTACCGCCATCTTGAACCTTTTCTTTTCGTCGTTTCGGATACGACCTGAAAAAGCTTCGAATGTACTGAGCATCTCCTTTGATTGCACTATAGTTCTTCTTCGTTTTTACTAAAGCATTTCTTTGATTCAACTGAAAAACCGAGCCCTCAACGTTTACACGGCGAGCCTTCGCCATCGCAACGCCGAGCGCTCGCCATTTCGATAACGAGCCCTCGGCAACTAGTTAAATTCAAAGGAGCGGTTCAGTCAATCCACACATGCACTTCTGAAAATCCCCAAAAGTTCCTCTCCGACTCCCCATGAGAGGAGAGA
>OMTC01000228.1 GCA_900313845.1 uncultured Prevotellaceae bacterium | reverse complement strand
TTGTAAGTTCCAGCCTGAGGCTCACGATTACCATTGATAATCTCGAAGAGAGCCGTCATGGCACGAGGGTTATGGCTCAAGAATACCACTTTTTCTCCTTTCTCCACTGTAAATGAAAGGTTTTGGAAAAGCACTGTTCCATCGTCTTCCACTGCTGTCAGTCCTTCCACCTCAAGAATCTGATTGCCTGGTTCACGTTCCATCTGGAATATGATACCAGGGTACTTACGTGTGGAAGGAGTGATTTCCTCGATATTGAGTTTCTCGAGCATCTTCTTACGACTTGTCGTCTGCTTGCTCTTGGCAGCATTTGCAGAGAATCGACGAATAAACTCCTCGAGTTCCTTCTTCTTCTCCTCTGCCTTAGCTTTCTGATTCTGCAACTGACGAAGAGCCAATTGGGAAGACTCGTACCAGAACGAATAGTTACCAGCGAAGAGATTTACCTTACCAAAGTCAATATCCACAGTGTGGGTACTTACTGCATCGAGGAAGTGACGGTCGTGGCTCACAACAAGTACCGTATGCTCAAAGTTTGCCAAAAAGTCCTCCAACCAAGTCACGGTGTCCAAGTCCAAGTCATTCGTTGGCTCATCAAGCAATAGGTTGTCGGGATTGCCATATAGTGCCTGCGCCAGCATCACACGTACCTTTTCTTTACCCGTCAGTTCCGACATCATCTTGCCGTGCAGGTTTTCCTTGATGCCCAAACCACTCAACAGAATGGCAGCATCGCTTTCCGCGTTCCAGCCATCGAGCTCAGCGAATTTCTCCTCCAACTCAGCAGCACGAATTCCATCTTCGTCCGTGAATTCCTCCTTCATATAGAGTGCGTTCTTCTCCTGCATGATGTCCCACAGCACCGTGTGGCCCATCATCACAGTGTCGAGCACCGTACAATTATCAAATTTGAAGTGGTCCTGCGACAGTACCGAAAGGCGCTCACCCGGGCCCAATGTAATTTGTCCCTTTGCGGGCTCCAGTTCTCCTGAAATAGCTTTGAGCAGCGTAGATTTACCTGCTCCATTTGCACCAATAACGCCATAGATATTTCCATTGGTAAACTTCAAGTTCACATCCTTATAGAGGGTGCGCTTACCAAACTGAATGGCCAAATCTGAAATAGTTATCATAGATAAATAATGAATTTGGTTGCAAAGTTAACAAAATTTTACGACAATTGACGATTCTGAACTATATTACATCTTGTTATTTTGAAAAAAACACTATCTTTGCAACAATTACAATTGTCTAACTATCCTTATAGAAATCTTTTAAAGCAAAAATGAAACCAAAAAGACTCTAAATATTAACGAACAAATAATACGTAATTCAAATTATGGCAAAATTTCTGAAAATCAATGTAGCCGACAATGTGGCTGTGGCAATCGAGCCACTGAAGGCAGGCGAATACGTGAATGTGGAAGGTGTGGAGTTTGCACTCAAGAACGACATTCCTGCAGGACATAAGTTTCTCCTTACAGACTTGAAGGAGGGTGAGAACGTCATCAAATATGGCTACCCAATCGGTCACCTCCGCGAGGACCACAAGCAAGGTGAGTTTATCAATGATGTCAATATCAAAACCAACTTGGCTGGATTGCTCGACTATTCCTATTCCCCAGTCTTCACAGCTGAGGATGTGGCAACGATGGCTGATGCAAAAGTAGATTATGATGCAGAGGACATCCCAACAAGTTTCAAGGGCTATCGCCGCAAGAATGGCGAAATCGGTATTCGCAATGAACTGTGGATTGTGCCAACGGTAGGTTGTGTGGACGGTATTGTGAATCAGCTTTGTCAGCGTCTGAAGGCTGAAGTGGGACTACCCGATGGTGTGGAGCATTATGGCACATCGGGTGTGGAGCGCATCGTAGCATTCCCTCACAACTATGGTTGCTCGCAGCTGAGTGGAGACCATGAGAACACCCGTAAGGTGCTTCGCGACCTGGTACTTCATCCAAATGCTGGCGCTGTGTTGGTAGTGGGATTGGGATGCGAGAACAACCAACCCGACAAGTTCAAGGAACTGCTCGGTGACTACGATGAGACTCGCATCCGCTTCATGGTGAGTCAGAAAGTGGAAGGGGACGAAGTAGAGGAAGGCATGAAGATTCTGCGCGAGTTGTATGCCATTGCTTCGAAGGACGAAAGAGTAGATATTCCGTTGTCGGAACTTCGTGTAGGGTTGAAATGCGGTGGTTCAGATGGTTTCTCTGGAATTACTGCCAATCCACTCCTTGGTGTGTTCTCCGACTTCATCGTGTCGCAGGGTGGTACCACAGTGTTGACCGAAGTGCCTGAAATGTTCGGTGCAGAAACCATCCTTATGAACCGTTGCGCCACTCCTGAGTTGTTTGATGAGACAGTGGAACTCATCAACGATTTCAAGAACTATTTCTTGAGCCATGGCGAACCTGTGGGTGAGAACCCATCTCCTGGCAACAAGGCAGGTGGTATTTCCACATTGGAGGAAAAGGCATTGGGTTGCACTCAGAAGTGCGGAAAGAGTGCTGTTCGTGGCGTGCTGCCTTACGGTGAGCGCTTGCAGCACAAGGGTCTCAACCTGCTCTCAGCTCCAGGCAACGACCTTGTGGCATCCACGGCATTGGCATCATCGGGTTGCCACATTGTATTGTTCACAACGGGTCGCGGAACACCATTTGGCACATTCGTACCAACCATGAAGGTATCAACCAACAGCAATTTGGCAAAGAACAAACCAACTTGGATTGACTTCAATGCTGGTGTGCTTGTGGAAGGACAATCAATGGCTGAAGTATTCCGCAATTTTGCAAAAAAGGTGATTGCAGTTGCCAACGGCGAAGCTGCATGGAACGAACGCAAGAACTATCAGGAAATCGCCATCTTTAAGACGGGAGTAACGTTGTAAATAAAGAAGCCCCCACCCAGCCTCCCCAAGGGGAGGAGAAAGAAATGAAGAATAAAAATCAAAGAAAAACGTCGGCATTTCTTGCGCTTTCTCCTTTGTTGGTATTCCTCTTTTTCTATTTGGTAACCAGCATCGTACTGAAGGACTTTTATAAGGTGCCAATCACGGTGGCATTCATGGTTTCGTCCATCTATGCCGTCTTTACCTTGAAGGGAAGCATCAATCACCGTGTGAAAGTATTCTCAACGGGAGCAGGCGACAGCAACCTCATGCTCATGCTGTGGATATTCATTCTTGCAGGGGCATTTGCCAGTAGTGCGAAATCCATGGGAGCAGTGGATGCTACGGTGAATCTCACACTGAGACTCCTTCCGTCATCCTTCCTTCTGCCTGGCATTTTCGTTGCTGCCTGTTTCATATCCTTGTCTATCGGCACATCAGTAGGAACTATAGCGGCACTCACGCCGATTGCCTTTGGCATTGCCAACGAATCCGAACTCTCCGTACCATTTGTGGTAGCCATCATCGTGGGAGGTGCCTATTTTGGTGATAATCTGAGCTTTATCAGTGACACCACCATCGTTGCAACTCAGACGCAGGGCTGCAAAATGAATGATAAGTTCAAGGCGAACATTAGCATTGTGCTGCCAGTGGCACTCATCATGATGTTCCTTTACTATTATATGGGAAAGGATGTGTCGCTACCAACTTCCATTCCTGAAGTAAGTGCGCTGAAGGTACTCCCCTATTTAGTGGTTATCGTGACAGCAGTGCTGGGACTCAATGTGATGCTGGTACTGATTATAGGTATGGTGCTAACGGGAACCATTGGTATGTTGGACGGTAGTTACGACCTCTTCGGTTGGTTCCAAGCCATGGCGGATGGTATCATTGGCATGTCGGAACTCATCATCGTAACACTCTTGGCTGGAGGCATGTTGGCTATTATTCGTTACAACGGTGGTATCGATGCCATTATCAATGCACTGACAAAACACATCAAAGGAAAACGAG
>OMTC01000227.1 GCA_900313845.1 uncultured Prevotellaceae bacterium | reverse complement strand
CGTTAAGGCCCGGAAGCATAATGTCGAGCATGATGAGCTGCGGTTTCTCATCCTCATTCTGGATCGCTTCAAACAGCTCGCTGCCGTCGTTGAATCCGCGCGCTTCAAACCCTGATGTTCGGAGCGCGTATATCATTAAATCTCTGATGGAAATATCGTCTTCTACGCAGAATATCATTTTTTATCTCACCTCATGCATAATGCCCGTGAGTTTATAATACTATTATAAATTCAAATGGAATGACGGGCAATTGTAAAATCTATGTAAAACGAGCCTTCGTTTTGATAGTAAAAGCAAAAGGAAGCACTTATACCAAGGAATTGAAATTTCAATACTGTGGTATAAGTGCTATTGTAAAATCTTAATTATTATTGAAAAGAGTGTTTGACAATGATTGCAGCGCACGCTTCTTGTCAACTTCTGAGATGAGGAAGGAAATGTTGTGGTTGCTACCTCCGTATGAAATCATGCGCACTGGAATATTCTTCATGGCATCGGTGGCTGCTGATTCGAAGCCTACATTCTGCCAATCGAGGTCGCCAACAACGCAGATGATGCACATGTCCTTTTCCACTTTCACTGTGCCGAATTTCTTCAATTCGTTCAATATGGCACTGAGCGAATTTCTTCAATTCGTTCAAGATGGCACTGAGGTTAGTGGTGTTGTCGATGGAAACAGAGACACCCACCTCCGAGGTGCAAATCATGTCGATACTAGTTTTGTAGCTTTCGAAGATTTCAAAAACCTTACGAAGAAAACCGTAAGCAAGGAGCATTCGAGAGGATGTGATATTGATGGCTGTGATGTTGTCCTTTGCTGCAACAGCCTTAATCTTGCGATATTCAGTTTCGTTGCTGATAACAGTACCTGGAGCAGTTGGGTCCATCGTATTAAGCAACTTCACAGGGATTCTTGCAAACTTAGCAGGCTGAATGCAAGTAGGGTGGAGAATCTTGGCACCAAAATATGCCAATTCGGCAGCCTCTTCGAAATGGAGTTGGGAAACAGGTGATGTGTTTTCAACGAAGCGAGGGTCGTTGTTGTGCATACCATCAATATCTGTCCAAATCTGAATCTCAGTTGCATTAACAGCTGCTCCAATGAGGGAAGCTGTGTAGTCGGAACCACCGCGCTGCAAGTTATCTACCTCGCCGTATGCATTTCGGCAAATGAAGCCCTGAGTGATATAGATTTCCTTGCCTGGATTTTCCTCCAACTGAATCTTGATTTTCTCACCAATATACTGGAGGTCTGGCTCTCCATTCTTATCGGTGCGCATAAACTCAAGTGCTGGAATCAAAGTGGCATTCACACCCAGTTCTTGCAAGTAGTTTGTTACCATATTCGTAGAGAGAATTTCGCCTTGTCCGACGATGATTTTCTCCTCAAACATGGTGAAGATACCTTTTGTGAAAGAACGCAGGTAGTCGAATTCCTGCTTGATGAAATCGAGAGTCTTTTCTTTCCATTCCTCTGTGGAATAGAGTTCATCGATGTGACGACGATATTTCTTCTCGAGCGAATTGATGGTTTCATTAGCTCCCTCTGGATTCTTCTTGTAGAGGTAGTCTGCAATTTCGATGAGGGTATTGGTTGTCCCCGACATAGCCGAGAGAACAACGATTTTCTGCTCTCCATCATTAATGAGTTTCACTACATCTTTCATTCGCTGTGGTGTACCTACGGATGTACCACCAAATTTCAATACTTTCATTATATTATAAGTTTTTGAGTTTAATCAGGGATTTAAAGGATTTATAAGGATTCTTGAAATGAATGTTGTCTTCCCTATGAGTATGGTTTTGGTCATTGCTGTCGGGCTCGTTGGCAAGTTCCTTTTCAGCATCGTTCATTTCTTTGTTCTTTTGCGTGATTTCTTCCAAACGATGGTCTTTGCAACGGAACACTCGGCCTGGATATTTCTCCACAATTTGCATGTTGTGAGTCACCATAATAACGGTGGAACCCTGCACACAGATTTTACGTAGCAGCTCAGTAATGTTCTGACTGGTTTCCATGTCAAGATTCCCTGTAGGCTCATCTGCAAGAATGATTTCAGGATTGTTGAGAATGGCACGTGCAATGGCAATGCGCTGCTGTTCTCCACCCGAGAGTTCGTGTGGATACTTATATCCTTTCGTACTCATTCCAACGAGGTCGAGCACATCTTGAATGCGCTGGGTAATTTCCACATTCTTTTTCCATCCTGTTGCTTTCAACACAAATTTCAAGTTGTTCTCTACGGTACGGTCGGAGAGAAGTTGGAAATCTTGGAAAATCACACCCAGCTTGCGGCGAAGTTGAGGAAGATGCTTTTGCTTGAGCTTCATGAGGTCGAAGTCGAGAATGGTAGCTTCTCCTTCCTTCAATGCCAACTCGCCATACATGGTTTTCAGCAGTGAACTCTTTCCAGAACCCACCTTACCAATGATATAGACAAATTCACCTTTGTCAATGCTAAAAGCTACATTGCTCAGCACTTCTTGTGCCTCTTGATATACATTGACGGATGAATATTTAATTAACTCCATATAGTCTAATTTTGTTAATGCTTATGCCAATTAGGATCATGGCGCTCTTGCAATTCACGAGCCAAGTCCTCAATTGACAAACCTTTCGAAGTGAGAAGAACAATGAGGTGGTAGAGCATATCGGATGCCTCATAAACAAGACGCTCGTTGTTGTCAGCAACTGCTTCAATCATAGCTTCCAATGCCTCTTCACCCACTTTCTGTGCCATACGATGGCATCCATCCTTGAAAAGACTGGTGGTGTAACTTCCTTCAGGCATTTCCTCATGACGTTTCTCAATGAATCTCTGCAATTCCGTGAGAAACATGATAGGATTGTCGTTCACCTCTGCCCAGCAAGTGTCAGTTCCTGTGTGGCAAACAGGTCCATCAGGAATAGCCTTGACAAGCAACGTGTCTTTGTCACAATCTGCGGTAATAGACACAACATGCAAGAAATTTCCACTCGTCTCACCTTTTGTCCAAAGTGTTTGGCGAGTACGACTGTAGAATGTTACTTTACCCGTTTCAACTGTTTTCTTGTATGCTTCTTCGTTCATGAAGCCAAGCATCAGCACTTTCAGTGTCTTAGCATCTTGAATAATGGCAGGAACGAGTCCGTCCATCTTATTGAAATCTATTTCCATATTTTTATTCTTATTTCTTCGTTCTTCTATCACATTCTAACATTCACGCCTTCTTCGAGAAGCCATTTCTTTAGTTCTGGAATAGGGATTTCCCCAAAGTGGAACACGGATGCAGCCAATGCGGCATCGCTATGTCCTTCGAGGAATGTATCGCGGAAATGTTCTTTCTTTCCTGCACCTCCCGAAGCAATAACAGGAATGGTGAGCGTATCAGCCAGTTTTCGAAGCGCTTCATTGGCATATCCATTCTTCACGCCATCGTGGTTCATACTTGTAAATAGTATTTCACCAGCACCACGCTCATTCGCTTCCTTAGCCCATTCGAAGAGGTCGATACCCGTAGGGACTCTTCCACCATTCAAATAGCATTCCCATTTCCCATTCGTTTCCTTGGCATCAATTGCCACGACGCACACTTGGGAACCAAAATGAATGGCAATTTCGTCGATAAGTTCTGGGCGACGGAGTGCTGCAGAATTCACGCTTACCTTGTCAGCACCAGCATTCAGCAATCTATCCACATCGCTCAATTCATTGATACCTCCACCCACAGTGAAAGGTATATTGATTTCGCAAGCAATGCGTTGCACAAGTTCTGTGAAAGTCTTGCGTCCTTCATGACTTGCCGTGATGTCGAGATACACCAATTCATCTGCACCTTGCTCACTATAGGCTTTTCCCAACTCCACAGGATCGCCCGCCTCGCGAAGATTCACAAAGTTGGTTCCTTTCACGGTTTGTCCATTCTTGATGTCAAGACATGGTATGATGCGTTTTGCTAACATTCTATAAATTCTTTCAGTTCCTCAAGTTTTATTTTTCCTTCGTAAATGGCTTTTCCAAAAACCACAGCAGGAATGCCTGCCTCATTGAGTTGGCGAATATCTTCTATTCCGCTCACTCCACCACTGGCAATGAGATGTAGGGTAGGGAAGTGCTTCATCACATCTTTGTAGAGTTCTATCGAAGGACCTTGAAGCATACCATCTCGAGCGATGTCGGTGCAAAGCACCTGATTGATTCCCTTCTTCTGATACTTTTCAATAAAAGGAAATAGGCTTTCGTTCCCTTCTTCTTTCCATCCATTGATACTGATGAGGCCATGCTTAACGTCTGCACCGAGGATGAAACGTTCCGCTCCATATTTCTCAATCCATAAATAGAGTGTCTCAGGATGTGTTACAGCCAAAGAACCTATTGTCACCATAGAAGCACCTGCTTCGAAGGCAATTTTCAAGTCTTCATCCGTCTTGATGCCTCCACCAAAATCAATGGTAAGATTCGTGTGAGAAGCAATGCGCTCAATGGTACGAGAATTCACGATATGCTTGGAACGTGCACCATCGAGGTCAACGGTATGAAGTCGCTTAATGCCATTTGCCTCAAATTCCTTTGCCACTTCGAGCGGGTCTTCACGATAAACCTTTTTCTGCTCGTAATCCCCTTGAGTTAAGCGAACGCATTTCCCATCAATAATATCTATGGCAGGTATGATTTCAATCATATTTGAGTTTTTAAGTTTTTTATCAAGGATTTGAAGGATTCTTAAGGATTCTTCATACTACTCCCCTCGCCCTTTGGAGAGGGGTTGGGGGTGAGGCTCTTTAAATGTTAATTAACTCAAGAAAGTTTCTCAAAATCCTTTCGCCCACCTTTCCACTCTTTTCAGGATGGAATTGCGTGGCATAGAAATTATCCTTGTGAAGTGCAGAAGAATAAGGCTGGATATAGTTGGTAGTGGCTATAGTTTCTTGGCATAGAGGCACGTAGAAACTATGAATGAAATAAACGAACTCCGATTTGTCAAAACCCTTGAAAAGTGGACTTTGCGTATCGTAGATTTCGTTCCATCCCATCTGTGGCACTTTGTCCTCATGTTGCTTAGGTTGAAAACGCACCACGTTTGCATCGAAAACTCCCAGGCAGTCCGTGTCATATTCCTCAGAATGTCGGCACAGCAATTGCATACCAATACAAATGCCGAGCACAGGCTGTTTCAGTGACTTAATCACTTCATCGAGTTTGTGTTCCCGAAGATAAGCCATCGTGGAGCGTGCTTCTCCCTGTCCAGGAAAAACAACACGATCCGCCTTCATCAACTCTTCTGCATCAGAAGTGATGAGGGGGTCCAAACCCAAGCGTCGGAAAGCATTGGCTACAGAATATATATTCCCTGCATTGTATTTTACGATTGCTACGTTCATCTTCTTACCCTAATCTGCTACTTTTGGTTGCAAAGTTACGACTTTTTATGTTATAAAACGATAAAATTCAGCGAAAAAGCCACTTTACACTTTCAAAATACAAAATCCCGCACTTCATCATCATTGAAATGCGGGAATATGAAGCGTTAAATTTGAAAAGTGAAAAATGAAAAGAGAAAAGTGAAAAATGCCTTCCGGATGAAATCGTTTCTCGCTCCACACTTCACGCTCCACGTACTAACTTCGTTAAACTTTAAACTTTAAACGTTTTTATTCGTACCTGATAGCTTCAATAGGGTCGAGGCTGGCTGCTTTTC
>OMTC01000367.1 GCA_900313845.1 uncultured Prevotellaceae bacterium | reverse complement strand
GGTTTTGGCAACTGGCATGGCACACTGCTCAATGCCTTGGCTTGGCACTTCAAGGACAAACCCGAATTCGATATCAACAATCCCGAAATCGGACTCGTTCATCGCATCGACAAGGACACATCTGGCTTACTCGTCATCGCCAAGACTGCTGATGCCAAAACGAAACTCGGTTTGCAGTTCTTCAACAAGACGACAAAGCGTGAATACAATGCCATCGTGTGGGGCAACTTCACAGAAGACGAAGGGCGCATCGAAGGCAATATCGCCCGCAATCCAAAAGACCGCATGCAAATGGCTGTGTTTCCCCCTGATTCGGAAATTGGCAAACACGCTGTGACCCATTATTATGTGTTGGAACGTTTCTCCTACGTCACACTCGTGAAATGTATCCTCGAAACGGGGCGCACCCACCAAATCCGTGCCCACATGAAACATATCGGGCATGTGCTCTTCAACGACGAACGCTATGGAGGAGAGCAGATTCTACGAGGCACCCAATTCACCAAATACAAGCAATTCGTGGAAAACTGTTTCAAGATTTGCCCTCGCCAAGCCCTCCACGCCAAAACCCTTGGCTTCGTCCATCCTCGCACAGGGAAGGAAATGAATTTCGACTCGGAACTTCCTGCCGACATGATGCAGCTGATTGAGAAATGGAGAGGCTACACGCAAAATAGATAAAGACCCTCCCCCTGCCCTCCCTGGATACTTAAGCAACGAGGGGGGTATATTTATTAGAATAATACAATATAAGAAAATACATAGCACAAAAAATGAAAAAGATTATTGCAATTATTGCTGGCGGCGATTCCTCTGAACACGACGTATCACTCCGCTCTGCTGCTGGCATCAATTCATGGCTCGACCGCGACAAATTCATTGTTTATACTGTTGAAATCTCCAGCAAGGCTTGGGAAGCACATCTGGCAGATGGTAGCAAGAGTCCGGTGAATCGCCATGACTTTTCTTTCATGGATAACGGAGAGAAGATTACGCCCGATTACGCATACATCACCATACACGGTACACCTGGAGAAGACGGCATCCTGCAAGGCTATTTCGACTTGCTCCATATCCCCTACTCCACCAGCAATGTGCTCGTAGAGGCAATGACTTTCAACAAGTTCGCCCTCAACCAATACCTCAAGAGCTTTGGCATTCGCGTTGCAGACAGCATGTTGATTCGCGAAGGACAGAAAGTGAGCGACGAGGATGTCATCTCACATATCGGTCTGCCTTGCTTCATCAAACCCAACGCTGGCGGTTCCAGCTTTGGTGTCACCAAGGTGAAGACTCCTGAACAGATTCAGCCAGCCATCGAGAAGGCAATGAAGGAAAGCCCCGAAGTACTGATTGAGAGTATGCTTGTAGGTACAGAAATTGCCAATGGTGTATATAATTCGAAGAGTGGCGTGCATGTATTACCCATCACCGAAGTGGTTTCCCACAACGAATTCTTCGACTACGACGCCAAATACAACGGTGCTGTGGAAGAAATCACACCAGCCCGCCTATCGGACGAAACGACCGAGCGCGTGAAAAAACTCACTGCTGCCATCTACGGCATCATCGGAGCCAGTGGTCTTGCTCGTATCGACTATATCATCTCGCACGACAAGAACGCAGAAGGCAAGGACATCGACATCATCAATCTCCTCGAAATCAACACCACTCCTGGAATGACCGCCACTTCGTTCATTCCTCAGCAGGCTGCCTACGCCAAGATTGAAATGAAGGACATGCTCAACGACATCATTGCCGTGAAGCTCTCCTAAACGTCTTTCAGCCGTATCTACTGAAAAATCAAGAACTTAAAATACATAATAGCTATGAACATCCACGATTTTGACGACATTCGTCCATTCCTCCCCGAGGAACTGCCCGAAGTGTACGACCGATTGCTTGCCAATCCTGATTTTCAGTCTGTCATCCAGACCGTCTATCAAAATGTGCCATTCGAACAGGTAGCTGCTCTGATGCGTTCCACCAAGGATGCAAATGAGTTCCAGACAAAGCTCGTCTATCCTGTGCTCACACAGCTCATCCAGAAAGCATCGACAGGACTGACTTCCAATCTTTCCAACGTCCTCACAGACCAAGAAAAGACGAAGTGCCACACCTTTGTTTCGAATCATCGCGACATCGTGCTGGACTCAGCCCTTCTCTGCTATGTGCTGCAAGACAACAAGTTGACGACTGTCGAAATCGCCATCGGCGACAACTTGCTCATCAAACCGTGGATTCTCGACTTGGTACGCGTCAACAAGTCGTTCATCGTTCAGCGCGCACTCACCATGCGCCAGATGCTTTTAGCCTCTGCAAAGCTTTCGAAATACATGCACTTCGCCATCAACGAGAAGCATGAAAACGTGTGGATTGCCCAGCGGGAGGGACGTGCCAAAGACTCCAACGACCGCACACAGGAAAGTGTGCTGAAGATGATGTCGATGGGGGGAGATTTGCGCAAGCTCAACATCGTGCCATTGTCCATCAGCTATGAGTTCGACCCTTGTGATTACCTCAAAGCACAAGAATTCCAGAACAAGCGCGACATCGAAGGATTCAAGAAGAGCAAGCAGGATGACCTCGACAACATGCGTATTGGCAT
>OMTC01000224.1 GCA_900313845.1 uncultured Prevotellaceae bacterium | reverse complement strand
GCCATGTGAGTCTGTGCATCCAGTTTATGATATTCTGTGGTGTCGATGTCGGTGGTGGTGAGTCGGACGTGCAACGACTTGAACATGTTTTCCAGTTGGGCACTATCGGCATACGCACCATACAGCACTTCCGCTGGATTCACCTTTATCATAGGCACAGCTTGCTCGTATTCGTTATAGTTGCGGATGGCTTTCTTCAGGAGCTCACTGTGAATCACTTCGTCGTTCTCAAGCAAGGTCTCGCCTCCCTTGACGAAGAGTCGTGCCTCCGTCATCATCGTGTTGTTGTCGGGCTTGGTGTTCATGACCACCTTCACTCCGTTGGACAAGGTGTATTCGGTGAAAGACTTGTCGAATGCAAGCACGTTCTTCTTGACCACCTTGCCTGGCTTCGGACTGATGTCGAACTGCTTCTTCTCTTTCTTCTCATCGACAGGGACAGCATTGTCAACGGCAAACTCGATGGCTTCCACCTCATTCCATAGTGCCAGCACCTCCTCCTTGGTTGGCAATGCCGTATCGGTGTTCTCAGGGAAAGAGAGGGTTAGTGCGCAACGTGTCTTGTCGAACATCTCCCTTGCTGCTGCTTGCACCATGCTTCGGGAGATGTGACGGCGGTTGTAGGAGTCGAGAATGATGCGCACCTTAGGCGATAGTGCGATGGTTCCCTTGAGGTAATGCTCTATGCAATTATCCGCAGCACCCTTGGCATCGACAACATCTGAACTTACACTGTAAAGGGAATCATTCCATTCTATGACGGTGGTGTCCTCGACGGCACGAAAGTCGGAGCTGTCCTTGTATGAGATGTACTTAGAGAGTTCTTCGTCAGAGACGCCAATCCGCTTCATCTTCTCCACTTCCACCAACGCTTTCTTGAGAATCTCGCGCCAATCCGCTGCGGATGTGAGGAGCATTGCAGCCGTCTGGTTGAGCTTGATGCTGTAGTTGTCTATGGGTTTGACCTGAGTGACATTAGCCTGGACAAGCTGTGGATTCTCGCTCTTCAGCTTGTTCATGCGCGACCTCAGTATCTGTACCACGATATTGTTGATTTCGTTTTGCTTGAAGAACGCCACCTTCTGCATCTCGCTCTGTGGCATGGAAGGGTAGAGTGACACTAATTGGAGAATCGCCATCGGAACCTGTTTGCTCTGTGATACTGCAATGAAGGGTTGCTCTGTCGCAGTAGGCAGATGAAACTCGGGCACTGTGGTGCTTCCCTTCTTCAAGTCGCCGAAGAGCTTTTCTATTTTCTTGACCATCAGGTCGGGATTGAAGTCGCCACAGGCAATGACGCACTGGTTCTGCGGCTGATACCATCGTTTGTAGAAAGCTCGCATCTGCTCGGCGGTACATGTGTTGATGATGTCCATGCTACCGATGGGATCGCGCTCCGCATACTGTGTGCCGGCATTGAGCTCCTTTAACAACTTCATTCCTTCGTCGCCTATAGAACGTGTACGCCATTCCTCCACTATCACGTTGCGCTCTGCATTGAGTGCAGCAGCGTCGATGATGGCGTCCGCACTCCAGTCGCGCAGAATCATCAAGCAGCTGTCTATGCGGCTTTCTCCCGTCAGTGGTACGGCAGAAAGGATATACTGAGTGTTCTCGAACGATGTGCGCGCATTGACATCGGGACCGAATGCCACGCCGATGCTGCGCAGGAAGTCGATGATGGTGTTGCCAGGATAATGCTTCGTGCCCTTGAACATCATGTGCTCAAGGAAATGTGCCATGCCCAATTCTGTGTCTTTCTCAACCAAAGAGCCCGTCCGCTGAATGAGTCGGAACTCACCAATATGCCTCTTGGACGTTGCCTTACGTACATAATACGTCATGCCATTAGGCAGAACACCCTGGCGAAGAGCTGTGTCAACAGGCACCACCTGCTCAGATGTCTGCCCATGGGTGGTTAATACAGCTGCAATAATGGCTAATATTGCAAGAATTAGTCTTTTCATTGAGTTGTATAATTTTCAAGTGGGCTTAATAATGGGGTTTATTCGTCTTCGTCGCGCTTGAACGGACGTCCTTCGCTATCGAATCCCCATTTCGTATTTTTCTTTTCGCCTTTTTCGCGCTTGTCATGACGTTGGCGGCTATCTTCGTGAGAATGACCTTTGCCACCTCCTTTTCCGCCTTTGCCATCCTTCGACTTGTGGTCATGGCCTTTGCCTTTTCCACCTTTGCCGAACGAAGGCTTGTTGCTACGGCTGTCGTCGTAGTCGTCATCATCGAAACGGGAACGCTGTCCGTGGTGCTCGGCATCTCTGCCGTAGTTGGAACTGCGGTCACCCCACTTGAAATTATAGCGGTTCAGTTCGGGTTCGTCATCGCCTTCGAAGAGCGGTTTGCGTTTCTCTGCCTTGTCTTCTCGTCTGTTTTCCTTCCAAGGTTCACGCTTGTTACGGTCGGGACGCGACTTGAAGTAGTGATCGTCATCGCGTGAGCCTTCACCACGCCAACCCGTACCGTCGAATTCTCCCTCCTCATGCTTCCTGTTAGGACGGAACTTGGCATTGCGCTTGCGCTCATCGTCGCTCTTGATGTCGAGACCTTCTTCGCGACGGTCCTTCAGCTTGCCGTCGAACACCTGATACTTGCGGAATTCGCAAGGGAGTGCACCGTTGAAGAGAGCAATCTTGGTGGAAGGACGGAAACCAATCTTTGCAAAGCATTCTTCGTGATAACTGAGAATCCAAGCGTCGTTACCCACAAACTGCTGCTTGAGACGACTGCCGATGGTGGCATAGAGGTCGAGGATGTCGTCCGTTGTGATGCGCTCGCCGTAAGGAGGATTGGTGATGATGATGGCTTTCTTGCTGAGCACTTCGCTCTCGTCTATTTCGTCATCTTCCAACTTCGACTTCGGATTCCATTCGAATTCGTAGAAGTCCTGTTGCTGCACATCTACAATCTTGCTGACACCTGCCGAACGAGCATTGTCCGTCGCAATTGCCACTGCCTGACGATTGATGTCGAAGCCGTAAATTTTGTAGTTGAAATCGCGCTCTTGCGAATCATCATTGTAAATATCTTCCAGTAGGTCTTCGTCGAAATCCTTCCAACGCTCAAATGCAAATTCCTCGCGGAACACGCCTGGATAGACGTTTTGAGCGATGAGGGCAGCTTCCACAAGAATGGTTCCCGAACCGCAGAATGGGTCGATGAGGTCGCATTGACCATCCCATCCCGTGAGCAGAATCATACCAGCTGCCAGCACCTCGTTGAGGGGTGCAGCACCCGAGCCAGTGCGATAACCGCGCTTGTGGAGACTCTCGCCCGATGAGTCGAGGGAGATGGTCACGTCGTTCTCTGCGATGTGCACATTGATGCGGATGTCAGGATTCGAAATGCTCACGTTTGGACGCTTCTCCGTTTTCTCGCGGAAATAGTCGGCGATGGCATCCTTCACGCGGTAAGCCACGAACTTGCTATGACGGAAATCCTCGGAGAAAACGACCGAATCCACCAGGAAAGTCATGTTTTCGTCCATGTAGGTTTCCCAGTCCATTTCTTTCACCTTCTCATAGACTTCGTCGGCATCGTTTGCCTTGAACTCCTTGATGGGCATGAGGACTTTCACCGCGGTGCGAAGGCAGAAATTGGCGCGATAGAGCATTTCCTTATCGCCTGTGAAAGACACCATACGGTTGCCAATCACAATGTCGTTAGCACCGAGTGAGGTGAGTTCCTTGGCAAGAACCTCTTCTAAGCCTTGGAATGTCTTTGCAATGATTTTCATATTTTGAGTTTTTGAGTTTTTAAGTTTTTGAGTTTCTGAGTTCCAAGAATCCCTTTCATAACGGAAATAACGTTTAAAGTTTAACGTTTAGCGAAGTTAGATTCTTTTTTTCACAACGGAAATAACGGAAATTTTTCGGAAAATCGGAAATATTTATAAGAATCATCGGATGAAAAAAACTTTTTTTTCTGTTTTTCCGTTCTTTTCCGTTTTTTCCGTTG
>OMTC01000173.1 GCA_900313845.1 uncultured Prevotellaceae bacterium | reverse complement strand
CTGGGTGCGGCACTCCCCTATCGCTCCATGCAACGACGCTTGGAAATCTGCAAGGAATATGGCGTGAATGCGATTCGTTGCAGCCACAATCAGCCTGCTCCGGAATTTCTTGACCTCTGCGACGAAATGGGATTTATCGTCATCGACGAGGCTTTCGACAAATGGAAGTCGGGCTATTATGCTGAATACTTTGACGAGTGGTGGAAAGCCGACTTGAGCAATATGATTATTCGCGACAGAAACCACCCATGCGTGGTGACATGGAGCGAAGGCAACGAACTGCAAGAGGCATGGGACGGAACGGGCGAAGGTGTGGCACGGGCAAAGATGCTGCAAGACTTCATCCATGAACTGGAACCAACTCGACAAGTGTGCATCGCTTGCCAGAATCGTCATAACGAGCAGTTCTCAGGAGTAACCGATGTGGTGGGTTACAACTACCTCGAAGCACGAATGCTTTCCGACCATCAGAAATTCCCTGAACGCAAGTTCTTGGTGACTGAGGAACTGCCTTATTTCTGTGGAGCGGAAGGGAATATCCGTGCCTACGACACCAACAATCCTTGGAACATCATCGAAGAGAACGAATGGATTGCAGGAGGATTCCTTTGGTCGGGCATGGATTATATCGGCGAAGCAAGCTGGCCAAGTCATGGATGGCCTACGGGACTCTTCGACATCAACATGATAGAAAAGCCACGAGCTGCTTTCCATCGAGCCATGTGGAACAAAGACAAACCACTGGTCAGCATCGCCGTGAAGGACCAAAGTCTCGACATCGACCACGGACGCGACCTGTGGCAATGGCCTCGCATGGCAAGCATTTGGAACTTCCCATCCAGCTACGAAGGATTGATGATGGAAGTGAACACCATCACCAATTGTGAGAAAGTGGTTCTCTACGTGAACGGAAACGAAATGGGGGTGAAGGAAACAAAAGATTATCCGAACCACACCATCGTTTGGAACCTGCCTTTCACTCCTGGCAGAATTGAGGCAAAAGGAGTGAATGGCACAGACACCGTGGCGCATTTCGAAATCAAGACCGCGGGTGAACCTGTAAAGCTGAAAGCGACCCCCGACCGTAGCATACTGAAGGCAGACGGACAGGACTTGAGCTATATCCAGTTGGAATTGCTCGACAAGGACGGCACCCTCGTGCAACATCTGAATCGCAAAATAAAAGGAACCATTGAGGGCGAGGGCAAACTCATCGGACTCATCAATAGCGACCTTCGCCGCACCACTCCTTTCACTTCGAAAGAAGACAACACCTACTTCGGCAGAGCGATGGCAATCGTGCAAACAACACGCAAAGCAGGCGAGATTCGACTCAAACTGGAGGTGGAAAACATGGCAGAGCCAGTCATTGTTGTACTCAAATCGGAGTAAATTCCATAAAGATGTTATACAACATATTTTCAAACGGGCTCCATGTCGCAATTTTTGCGTAATTTGCGCCCGTTTTTGAAGAGCAGGCCCAACCTGCCCTAAAAATTCATGTATATTATACAAAACACCATTAAATATTACCTAAATGAAAGTTTATCAATCAAACGAAATCAAAAACATCGCATTGCTTGGCAATGACGGTGCGGGCAAGACCACACTCACCGAGGCCTTGCTCTATGAGGCTGGCATCATTAGCCGCCGTGGTAGAATCACAATGAAGAATACAGTCAGCGACTATTTCCCTGTAGAACAGGAATATGGCTATTCCGTATTCTCCACTGTTTTCCATACAGAATGGAACGGTAAGAAACTCAACATCATCGACTGCCCAGGTGCTGACGACTTCGTGGGTGCAGCACTCACAGCGCTCACCGTGACCGACACAGCCGTTTTGCTCATCAATGGTCAGTATGGTCCAGAGGTTGGTACACAGAACCATTTCCGCTACACGGAGAAGTTAGGCAAGCCTGTCATCTTCTTGGTGAACCAGCTCGACTCTGAGAAGTGCGACTTCAACAACACTGTGGAACAGCTCAAGGAACAGTTCGGCGACCAGAAGGTAGTTCAGGTGCAGTATCCTCTCAACGAAGGCCCTGACTTCAACTCCCTCATCGACGTGCTCCTCATGAAGAAGTACTCTTGGAAGCCTGAAGGTGGTGCTCCAATCATCGAAGACATCCCTGCAAGCGAAATGGAGAAAGCTACTGAACTCCACCACGCTCTCGTGGAGGCAGCTGCCGAGAACGACGAAACCTTGATGGAGAAGTTCTTCGAAAGCGAAAACCTCACTGAGGACGAAATGCGCGAAGGTATCCGCAAGGGTTTGGTTACTCGCTCCATCTTCCCTGTATTCTGCGTTTGTGCAGTGAAGGACATGGGTGTTCGCCGCTTGATGGAATTCCTCGGCAACGTGGTTCCTTTCGTTGACGAAATGCCAAAGCCAAAGAACAAGGCTGGTGAAGAAATCGCTCCAGACTCCAATGGTCCTACAGCTCTCTATTTCTTCAAGACTGCTAATGAGCCTCATATCGGTGGTGTGCAGTACTTCAAGGTGCTCAGCGGTAAGGTTCACGAAGGTGACGACCTCACCAATGCAGACCGTGGTTCGAAGGAGCGTCTCGCTCAGCTTTATGCATGCGCCGGTGCTAACCGTATCAAGGTGGAAGAACTCGTTGCAGGCGATATTGGCTGTACCGTGAAACTGAAGGATGTTCGCACAGGCAACACACTCGTTGGCAAGGACATCGACTGGCAGTTCGACCTCGTGAAGTATCCAGAACCTCGCTACATCCGTGCCGTGAAGGCTGAAAACGAAAGTGAATCTGAAAAGATGATGGCTGCCATCCAGAAGATGAGTCAGGAAGACCCAACTTGGGTGATTGAGCAGAGCAAGGAATTGAAGCAGACACTTATCAAGGGTCAGGGTGAGTTCCACCTCCGCACACTCAAGTGGCGTATGGAAAACAACGAAAAGATTAAGATTAACTTCTTCGAGCAGAAGATTCCATATCGCGAGACAATCACGAAGTCTGCACGTGCCGACTATCGTCACAAGAAGCAGTCAGGTGGTGCTGGTCAGTTCGGTGAAGTTCACCTCATCGTTGAACCATACGAAGAAGGTATGCCAGACCCAACACTCTATAAGTTCGGTGGTCAGGAATTCAAGATTACCGCAAAGGGTAAGGAAGAATACGACCTCGAATGGGGTGGCAAGCTCGTTTATATCAACTCCGTTGTGGGTGGTGCTATCGACGCACGCTTCATGCCAGCTATCTTGAAGGGTATCATGGCACGTATGGAGCAAGGCCCTCTTACTGGTAGCTACGCTCGCGATGTTCGCGTCATCGTTTACGATGGTAAGATGCACCCAGTTGATTCCAACGAACTTTCGTTCATGCTGGCAGGTCGTCATGCATTTGCTGATGCCTTCAAGAATGCAGGTCCAAAGTTGCTCGAGCCTATCTATGACGTAGAAGTGATTGTTCCAAGCGACCGCATGGGTGACGTGATGAGCGACCTCCAGGGACGTCGTGGTATGATTGTTGGTTCTTCCAGCGACAAGGGTATCGACACACTCAATGCCAAGGTACCTCTCAAGGAACTCTCCAACTATGCAACCGCTCTCTCATCTATCACGGGTGGACGCGCATCCTTCTCTATGAAGTTCTCGAACTACGAACTTGTTCCTACAGACATCCAGAACAAGCTCATCAAGGAATTCGAGGAGCAGAACAAGGACGAAGACTAACAAAATATATAATTCATCAATCAAAAAGTCGGGAAATGTTAAATTTCTCGACTTTTTTATTTAAAATTAAATTAAAAGAGCGAGAAATTTTGACATTTCATCGCTCTTATTTTACTTTGCAAAGCAATGCACTAAGCAAAAGCGGAAAACCTAAGCTACTGTTTTGCCAAATTTCAAAACAATGAAAAGAAGAACCATCACCATACTGACCATCATCATGGGAATCTCATTCCTCAGTCTGCTCGTCATGCAGATGCGCTATGTGGATGAGATTTTCGGTTTGCGCAAGCAGCATTTCGATGAATCAGTGAAACGTGCACTTGCTGGTGTGTCCCATCAACTCGAACTGTCGGAAACCGCTCGATATATCGAACAAGGCTCGGATGCCTACAAGGGCATTGCCACTGCCACCGATTCCGTCTTTGTGAACAACGACTCCACTGCCATCCAACGCACTCGACAAGTGACGGCAAAAGACGGAAGCGTGTTCAAAATCCTCGAAACCAGCGCCACCACAACTGTCAGCGACAAGTATTTCACCAAGCGTCCGAACAACAGTTTCAACAAGTCGCGCTCCCTTTCGCGCTCGCTTCAGCAAATCATGAACCAGCGCTACAACTACGAGAAGAGCCTGGTGGATGAAGTCATCTACTCCATCCTCTACACCGCCAGCGACCGTCCGCTCCAAGACCGCATCAACTTCAAGGAACTCGACGGCATCCTCAAAAAGGAACTCTCCGACAACGGCATCGGACACAACTACCACTTCTCTGTATGGACCAACAACGGGCAGTGCGTCTATCAATGTTCCGACTACGACCCGACGGGTGAGCAACATGCATTTACCGAGACGCTCTTCAAGAACGACCCCGTGCAGAAGATGGGAGTGCTCAAGGTACACTTCCCCGACATCAGCAAGTACATCTACAGCTCGCTGATGTTCCTTCTCCCCTCCGTCATTTTCACCATCATCCTGCTCGTCACCTTCATCATTACCATGGTGATGATGTTCCGACAGAAGAAACGCTCGGAAGTGAAGAACGACTTCATCAACAACATGACGCATGAGTTCAAGACACCTATCGCCACCATCTCTTTGGCAGCACAAATGCTGA
>OMTC01000315.1 GCA_900313845.1 uncultured Prevotellaceae bacterium | reverse complement strand
AAAGGATTTTAAAGGATTCCTGAACTTTGAAACTTGAAACGGCGCTTGCGCCTTTGAAACTTGAAACTTTATATATTACCGTATGGAAGAACTCAATTCGAAGAGTTGGCTCAAATCCTTGCAATCGAAATCGAGCCTGGCTATCCTCATCACGGCTGCCGTACTGATTGAACTGACGGCTGCTATCCAGTATTGGTATGCTCGGAAGGGTATCCGAGAGGAAGTGGAACAACGGGCGAAAAGCGAACTGAAGGTGGTGAACCTTGAGATTCAAAATATCATGACTGCCGTGGAAGTGGCTGTGAAGAACCATGCATGGGAGGCTGAGCAGATGCTGGCGCAACCCGATTCGATGTATGGCGTGCTGCACCGACTGGCGGAACAGAACAAACAAATTATTGGAGCGGGCATCACTTTCATACCTAACTATTATGCAACGAAGGGTTATTGGTTTGAACCATACGTGAAAGCAGAGAAGGGTAAACCCGCTGTGGCCAGTCAGATAGGTGGTGAGAACCACGACTACACGCAGAGCGAGTTTTTCTCCGTCCCTATGAAAAGTGGAAAATCCTACTGGAGTGAGCCTTATCTCGACAAAGATGGTGCCCACGACATCGTGACAACCTACGGGTATCCGTTGCGCGACAAGACAGGACGGGTGGTTGCCATCTTAGGTGCCGACGTTTCTCTCGACTGGTTGGATGGACTCATCAACGCTTCGCATATCTATCCTTCGTCGTACAACATGATGATTTCACGCACGGGGCAACTGATGGTATGCCCAGAGGAAAGCTTGGTGATGCGACGTACGATTCAAGATGTGACAGCTGGCATGAAGGACACTACCGTAAGAAGCATCAACCAGAACATGATGAATGGAGTGAGCGGACAGACTTCTGTGGTTGACGACAAGGGAGAGAAAAACTATGTGTTCTATTCACCAATCAAGGGTGACACAGGATGGTCGATGGCTGTGGTTTGTTCGGACAAGGAAATATTCCGTGGACTCCGACAAGTGGGATTCAACTTACTCCTACTCATGTTAGCAGGACTGGCACTGATGGGTTATATCATTGTTCGCAGTGTGCGCAACTTCAACAAATTGCAAACTATCAATGCAGAGAAAGAGCGTATCGGTAGCGAACTGCGTATTGCCAACCGCATACAGATGGGCATGCTGCCAAAGATTTTTCCTCCTTATCCCGACCGAAACGACGTGGAGATTTTTGCATCGCTCATACCTGCAAAAGAAGTGGGTGGCGACCTCTACGACTTCTATATTCGTGATGAAAAATTGTTCTTCTGCATAGGTGATGTGAGCGGAAAGGGTGTGCCTGCCTCCTTGGTGATGGCGGTATCGAGAAGTCTTTTCCGTACGGTATCAGGGCATGAAACCGACCCGAGCCGTATCGTGCAACACATGAATGAAGCTATGACCGACATGAACGAGACGAACATGTTCGTGACACTCTTCGTGGGTGTGCTCGACTTGAAAGATGGACAACTTCATTACTGCAACGCAGGGCACTGTGAACCTCTACTGATTGGCTCTGAGGTGGAAAAACTTTCGACTGATACAAATATACCTGCTGGTGTGTTGGGAGATTGGAACTACAATGCACAGACTATTGACATCAAGACACAGACAGCCATCTTCCTCTATACGGATGGACTGACTGAAGCAAAGAATGCGGAGAATGACATGTTTGGCAACAAGCGTTTGCTTTCGGTAGCAGAGGAGTTGACCGAAGATGGAATCTCCATGCCTGAACAAATAATCCATCACATGTCGGAAGCAGTGGAAAGTTTCGTCAATGGATATGAGCAAAGTGATGACCTCACTATGCTGGCAATCAAGTATATATAAAGGCTCAGCCCCCCTCCTGCTCCCCCGAGGGGGAGAGAAGCCATCCGGATGGAAGAGGTCGCTAATTAATTATATTCGGAAAGGAATTAGAATAATTATTATAATAACTCCAAAAAATAGTGTTGTTTAAAATCATATAATTTCTGATAAAATTATTCTAATTATTCTAATTTCTTTCCTAAAAAATACTTAGTTGTCTCCAATGATGGTGGCAACAATTTTTCTTGGTCCACCATAATTACGAAATTCACACAAATAGATGCCTTGCCAAGTGCCAAGATTCAATCTGCCCTTGGTGATAGGAATGCTGAGTGACACACCTGCGAGCGTACTTTTTGCATGGGCAGGCATGTCATCAAGCCCTTCGAGCGTATGGTCATAGTATGGTTCTCCCTCCTTTACCAAACGGTTGAAAATCTGCTCCATGTCGCTGCGTACATCAGGGTCAGCATTCTCGTTGATGCTCAAGGCACAACTCGTATGTTTCACAAACAGATTCAGTAACCCTGTTTGTGGTAATGGTTTCGGAAGTTGCTGAACGATTTCATTCGTCACCAAATGGAATCCGCGTCGTTTTGCGGAAAGTGAAAATTCTATTTGTTGAATCATATCCCTTTTTTGCTTTCAAACGGTAAGCCCCACGCGAAGCTCTTTCGAGGAATCGCGTGGGGCAAATCGACTGTGTTTATTTCTTCCAATTAGAACGGATAATGCTCAATTGGAAAGAAGCATCTTACTTCACTAATACCTTCTTGCCGTTGATGATGTTCACACCCTTCTGAGGAGCTGTGAGACGCTGACCCTGAAGGTTGTAAATCACAGACTTCTGAGCGTTAGTGTTCTCAACGTTAGCAATGCCTACTGAAGGATCGTTGCCGAGGTAGAAGAGCTGGAAGTCGTCGTAGATGAGCCAGTCACTACCGATAGCAGCATTCTTGCGCAAACCAACTGTCACGTTGCCACCTTCTGGTACGTAAACCTGTACGGAGTTGTTGTAAGCCTCTGGGCTATTCAGGATAGTAATATACGTTCTCACCATCCTGAACGCGAGTATCGAATGGATATGAAGGAGCGTCGAGATCGATTTCACGCAATGCTTCAAGAGCAAGGTCCTCATCGAATGTTTGGTTATCGCATTCAAGGATGCAGACAGTGCTACTCCAATCTTCCTTCATGAACTGAGAATATTCCTCAGCTGCATTCCAAACATTCCACCACTTAGTAAAGCTTGGCTCAGTCCACTTACCATCGCAAACAGACTTCACGTAGTTGGTATTTTCTACACCATTACTGTTTGCATAGATGACTGCATTGTGGTTAGTC
>OMTC01000223.1 GCA_900313845.1 uncultured Prevotellaceae bacterium | reverse complement strand
CACTGAACGTGTAAATAGTGGTCAGTCGCAGTTCTCCACTTTGGCTTTGATGTATTCAGAAGATAAGGTGAGTGCTGCTCATGGTGGTGAGTTGGGTTTCATCACTCGTATGGATGTGGTGCCTGAATTTGCCAATGTTGCATTCAATCTGACAGACCCAAAGATTGTATCAAAGATTTTTGAGAGTGAATATGGATTCCATATCATTCAGCTGATAGAAAAGCGAGGTGACCGTGTGAATGTGCGCCACATCTTGAAGAAGCCAAGAGTGAGTGATGCCGAACTGACAGAAGCCATCTTGCATCTTGATTCCATCATGGCGGATGTGAACGATAAAAAGTTCACTTTCGAACAAGCGGTTTCTGTTTTGTCTGATGATAAAGACACCCGTGCCAACTATGGTATCATGGTGAATAAGAATAGGGAGAGCGACCTCTATGGAACGCCAAAATTCGAACTGAAGGACATGCCTTCGGAAGTGGCAAAAACCATTTCGGGTATGAATGTAGGCGAGTTGTCGAAACCATTCGTAATGGTGAATGATAAAGGTAAGGAGGTCGTTGCTGTGGTGAAACTGAAAAGTAAGGTGAATGGGCATCGAGCTACGATGAAAGATGACTATCAGGAACTGCAGAATGTGATGATTGAGAAGAAAAGTGCGGAAAAGATAGAGAACTGGATTCGTGAGATGCAGAGCAAGACTTACGTGAAAATTAATAAAGACTGGCAGAATTGTGAATTTAGATATGCTGGTTGGATAAAATAAGATATTGAATTTGAATCAGACAAATACATATAAGAATAGGAATATGAAGCTGTTTTTCAGTTTCATATTCTTGCTTTGTGTATGTGTCGTGATTGCCGCAGTTCCCGTAGATAGGAAAAAGCGTAAGAAAAATACCGATTCACGTATCCATCTGATTCATTCCGATGTACTCTACAAGAATTATCAGGACCCTCATGCAGAGGTGTTGGTAGGTCATGTGAAGCTGAGTCATGAGGGATTGTATTTGGACTGCGATAGTGCGAAGTTTTATCGTGAAGACAATTCTTTCGATGGTTTTGGACATGTGGTGATGGTGCAGGGTGATACTTTGCGATTGACCTGTGACACTATTTTCTACGACGGTTTTGAAATGAAGGCTCGTGCACGCGGACGGGTGCATCTGTATCATAAGAAATCCAAACTGGTGACAGAGAATCTGGATTATGACCGAGTTTATGATATGGGCATGTACATTGATGGAGGTACGCTTTATGATGGTGATAATGTGTTGGTTTCAGATTGGGGACAATACACACTGCCAACTCACGAGGCGTTTTTCACAGAGAATGTGCAGATGACCAATCCAAAGTTCAATATGGAGTCCGACACCTTATATTATTATACAGACACAGAAATTGCACAGATTGAATCTCCAACGAACATCATCTCGAATGACAGTACTTTCGTTTATGGAGTGAAGGGTGAGTACGACACCAAGTTGGGTAGGGCAAGTTTGCTCAATCGTTCCTATATCATTAAAGATATGCGCAAGATTGTGGGCGATAGTTTGCATAGCGATAAGGAAACTGGTGTGGATGAGGCTTTTGGGCATGTTGTGATTACGGATGATGAAAACCAGTGTATGTTGCTTGGTAACTATTGCAAGTATTATGAAGAAACGGGTAATGCCATGGCGACTGATAGCGCCATTGTTATGGAATTCTCGTCTCCCGATACTTTGTATGTACATGCCGACACGCTCAAGATGTTCACATTCAATATGAACACCGATTCTGTTTATCGTAATCTTTATGCCTATCATAAGGTACGAATGTATCGAAGGGATGTGCAAGGGGTATGCGACTCACTCGCCAGCTTGCAACTCGACTCATGCACATATATGTATGGACAGCCTATTCTGTGGAATGAGAATCAACAGATTTTTGGTGAGGAAATACGTATCTACAACAACGACAGCACGATTGATTGGGTACATATTATCAATCAGGCGATGACCATCGAGCAAGTAGATTCAGCATCTTTTAATCAAGTGGCTTCGAAGGAAATGATGAGCTACTTCATCAATGGAGAAATAGAACATAACGAAGCGCACGGCAACGTGTATGTGGTGTATTACCTTGATGAAGACGATGGGTCCAGGATGGGAGTGCTCTATGCCGAATCCACTGATATGAATATTTTCATGCAGAATAGAAAGGTGACGAAGGTGTGGATGCCTACCAATAGTGGAATGATGTACCCACCTCTAAAAGTACCTCATAATCGTCAGTATCTCAGCCAGTTTGCATGGTTTGATTATATTCGTCCTAAAGATAAAGATGATATTTTTGAATGGAGAAACAAGGACGAAAAGAATATTTTGAAGAAAACCGAGAAGAAATCTGTTCCTCTTCAGAAATTGTCGGACTTGGAAAGCTAATCTGCAAGTTGAAACAAGACGATGCTCCAACAATAGCAATAATCTTTAAATCATAAAAACTATGGGTTTATTCACAACTCGAAAGCCAAGAGGTTTTCACCACAACTATATTTATTACGACCCTCGAAAGGAAAAACTACAGAAAATCGAGGAGAACGCCAAGCGCGAATTGGGTATCATTCCACCAAAGGAGTTTTCTCCAGAAGATTTGAGAGGCAAGTTTGTGGATGCCACTACGCATTTGAAGCGCCGCAAGGAAAGTGGAAAGAAGCCTATTTCCAATGGTATTGATGAAATTTTTAGCGACAGGCAAATTGTTCTAAGCAAAAAGTAGTACATGGGAAATAGCACGAGCGATATAATTCATTTGCTTCCAGATTCCGTTGCCAATCAGATTGCTGCGGGAGAGGTGGTACAGCGTCCTGCTTCCATCGTGAAGGAGATGGTGGAGAATTCCATCGATGCAGGTGCCACCAACATCCAGGTGTTGGTAACGGATGGGGGAAAGACTTGTGTGCAAGTCATTGATAATGGAAAGGGCATGTCGGAAACGGATGCTCGCCTTTCCTTCGAACGCCATGCTACTTCCAAAATACAATCCGCCTCCGATCTTTACCGACTCACAACGATGGGTTTTCGTGGAGAGGCGTTGGCTTCCATTGCCGCTGTTGCACAAATAGAATTGAAAACACGTCGCCCCGAAGACGAATTGGGAACGTGTATCCGAATAGCTGGCTCTAAGATTGAATCACAAGAACCTGTGTCTTGTCCTGTTGGATGCAATTTTTCTGTCAAAAATCTTTTCTTCAATGTTCCAGCACGAAGGAAATTCATGAAGTCCAATCAGACAGAACTCAGCAATATCGTTGCGGATTTCGAAAAGATTGTGCTGGTTTATCCCGACATTTCTTTTTCTCTCTTCAATAACGGTGCAGAGATTTATCATTTGCCAAGTGCATCCTTGCGTCAGCGCATTTTGGATGTCTATGGCAAGAAAGTCAATGCAGAATTGCTACCCTTGGAAGCGGAAACATCTTTGGTTTCGATTTCTGGATATGTGGGAAAACCAGAGACAGCCCGAAAAAAAGGAGCACATCAGTTCTTTTTCGTGAATGGACGATTCATGCGTCACCCTTATTTCCATTCTGCCGTGATGCATGCTTTCGATAATTTGCTGCCCGCTGGTGAGCATGTTTCTTATTTCATCTATTTTTCTGTGGATGCTTCGTCTATAGATGTGAATGTGCATCCTACAAAAACAGAAATCAAATTTGATAACGAGCAGGCAATATGGCAAGTGCTTTCAGCGGTGGTGCGTGAATCCATTGGCAAATACAATGATGTGCCGACGATTGATTTCGATGTGGCAGATAAGCCCAATATTCCTGCATTCAAGTCGAATCATGGACCGGTGGAGCAACCTCGTATGACACCTGTCACATATAATCCTTTTGCTCATTCATCCGATAAGAAAGCGTCGATACCTGATGATTGGGAAAAACTCTATCAAGGAATTGAGACATTCAAAAAAGATAGTGCTCAGAAGGAGAAAGGCAAACAGAGTCTGGTTTCGAACCAAGAGGAATTTATTGTGGAAGGACTTTTGGGACGAGGCAATTCCATGAATACTTCAAATCGCCTTTGGAATGGGAGTGAGGATGTAGTGAACAATCAAGATTTATTTGCTGATATAGCTTCTCTACCTCATTTCCAGTATAAAGGAAGATTTATTGTGGTGCCATTTTCTACAGGATTGCTACTTGTGGACCAGCACCGTGCACATACTCGAGTGCTTTTCGAGGTGTATATGCAGCAAATGTCTTCCAAGAAGCATGTGTCGCAAGGCAATCTATTTCCAGAACTGATTCAATTCACAAAGAATGAGGAACTGACGCTTCAGAACGTGCAAGAAGAATTGTCATGTTTGGGATTTGAATTGACCAATTTGGGTGGAGGCTCATATTCTATCAATGGAGTGCCTACTGATATCGATGGTTTGGAACCTGCAAAACTGTTGCATTCTCTGATTTATGCTGCCATGGACAGAGGTGTAAGTATCAAGGCGGAGGTGGAGAAGTCCATTTCCCTCGCGATGGCTCAATCAGCTGCCATTGTCTATGGGCAAGTGTTAACGGATGAGGAAATCTCGAATTTGCTGACTCAGCTTTTCAGCTTACCTACTCCGATGAGAACTCCCGATGGAAAACTTGTTTTCAGCATCATAGAACATAGCTACATAGAGAAACTCTTTTAGTTGTTTTTGTTCTCATTTGTCTTTCTGACAGTTATAACAACAGTTTTTTCTTTGATTATACTGATTCGTTGGGCTCAAATCTATAAAAAATGAGATTGAAATAGTCTAAAAGGTAAAAAAAAAGTCTGAAAGTGTTAAAAAATAAAGATTTTTTGATTTTATCTTGTGCTATATGAATTGAAAACATTAAATTTGCAAGCGAAAAATTGTGCATTTTACCAAATAGGTACTATACAACGACAAAATTAAGTTAAATTTCTATATTATTGTTTTATTAAAAAAAGGTATTTATGAAAAAGTTAATGATTGCGCTGGCATTTGCTGGCCTTGGCACTGTTGCAGCTAATGCACAGACCACAATCGAAACACCAGAACTTTCTAAGTACACTGTTGCTACCAACTCATTCTGGAGCAACTGGTTCATTCAGGTCGGTGTTGATGCTTCTGTTCAGAACCCTTATCGTTCTAAATTTGCTGATCAGTTCCACGATGGTCGTTCTTATGGCGTAAACCTCGCTATTGGTAAGTACTTCACTCCTGGACTTGCTCTGCGTTTGCACGCTAACTGGGACAATGGTCTTATCGAGCGTAAGCACAGCTTCACTTTCGATATTCCAGAGGCTCCTAATTATGATGCAGGTGGTTATGCATCTATTACTGGTGACGTGATGTTCAACCTCAGCAATATGTTCTGTGGTTACAGCGACACTCGTACTTGGAATTTCGTTCCATTCCTCAGCGCAGGTTTGATTCGTAACTTCAATGCTAACACTATTTCTCCAATGCTTGGTGTTGGTATCGAAAACACTTGGCGTTTTGGCAAGCACTTTGGCATCTATCTCGATGCAGCTTACAAGATGATGCGTAACGACTTCATTCCAACTGTTGAAGGAAAGTTTGAGGACAAGCCTATTTCTCATGGTATCCTCAGTGCTGAACTTGGTGTAATGTTCTACCTCGGTAGCGCTACATTTGCTAAGGCAGTTACAATCGACCAGTACAATGCACTTGCTGCTGCAAGCGAAGAGGCTCTTGCTAAGCTTCGCGCTGACCTCGACCGTGAGCGTCAGATCAATGCAGACCTCCGTGCTCAGCTCGCTAAGCAGCCTAAGGCTGTTGCTGAAACTAAGGTTATCAGCGCTGGTACATCTGTATTCTTCGACATCAACTCTACTAAGATCAACTCTAAGAAGGATCTCGTAAACCTCGAGTCTGTAGCAACTGTTGCTAAGAACACTGGTAGCAAGATTCTCGTAACTGGTTCTGCTGATAGCAAGACTGGTTCTGCAGCTTGGAACCAGCAGCTCTCTGAGGGTCGTGCTCAGGCTGTTGCTGACGAACTCGTTAACCTCGGCGTTTCTCGCGATAAGATCGAGACTAAGGCTGTTGGTGGTATCAACGAAGTTTCTCCTTACACTCTCAACCGTCGTGCTCTCGTTGAGCTCAAGTAATCTCTGAATTAACTTAATTTAGATAGTGGGGTGTTCCTTTCGAGGGACACCCCTTATTTAATTTAATTTTCTCATTTCAGTTTACATTTATCACTTCTATCTGTTGCCCTATATCAATAATTGCCACTTTTTGGGGAAGTCAGTATAAAAAACTCCTTTTAATTTTTGTGGGTTTCAGAAAAAGTCGTACCTTTGCATCGCTTTAGAAAAATAGAGGGTTTGAAATCCAATTTCTGAGCCTTGAAAAAGGTGGAAAGAAGATAGGAAAACTTCAAGTTTCCGGGGTATAGCGCAGTTGGTAGCGTTCCTGGTTTGGGACCAGGCGGTCGCGTGTTCGAGTCACGCTGCCCCGACAACGCAAGGGCGTTTAGCTCAGCTGGTTCAGAGCATCTGCCTTACAAGCAGAGGGTCGGCGGTTCGAATCCGTCAACGCCCACGAAAAGAGGAATTGAAACGAAATGTTTCTTTCCTCTTTTTTCGTTCTCGCAATCAATGTTATTGCTGGGATTCACTTCGAGAAATAGTAATCAATTTGTTTATAAGACTTTTATTCAAC
>OMTC01000289.1 GCA_900313845.1 uncultured Prevotellaceae bacterium | reverse complement strand
GGAATGCTCGAACTTGGTTTTTGCCGTCACCCTTCCCATCTCTGGGTCTTCGATAGGAATAAAGGACAGTACTACAAATGCCACGGCAAACACAGTCATCGCTATGAAAAGCACAAGGTTCACATCAGCCATACGTGTTGAAGCGGTAACAGTACCGATGAGTGCACCTACAAGCATTGGAGTGAGTGTACCTGTAAGGGCATACAGTGTTCCTCCAATCAGATTCAACTGATTGCCTCGCTTTCCTCCACCACCTAATAAGTTGAGCATAGGATTCACTACTGTGTTGAGAATACATACAGCGAATCCCGATACAAAGGCGCCGAGCAAATAGATGCAAAAGCCTGGAATGCCCGATGACAAACCTGAAAGATATTGAATCAATACACCAATGAATCCCACAGCAATACCTATCATAGCCGTTCGCTTGTATCCCACTTTCACAAGCAATTTTCCAGAAGGAATGCCCATGAAGAGGTAAGCTAAGAAATTCATGAAGTTACCCATGATGCCAAGTACGTTCGACCCACCAATCTCTGGCTGACTCTTCCAAATCACACCAATCGGCGCCGCGAGGTTGGTGACGAAGGAAATCATGGCGAAAAGGAAAATCATGGTGATGATGGCTATGATGTTGCCATTCTTTTTCTGAGTTTGTTCCATGGTAAAAGTATTAAATTTTAAGTTTGATTATTTAGAGAAAGAGAGTATGAAAAAAAGAAAATGAGAAATTTCCATCAGAATGGCATAATCTCTCATTTTCTCATTTTCATTTACAGTTTATTTGCTCAGCATCTCATGCATGTGGGCAGCTGCACGGCGACCATCGCCCATAGCAAGAATCACAGTAGCACCACCACGAACGATGTCACCACCAGCGAAGATGGTTGGGATGCTCGACTGCATGTCGTCGTTCACAGCGATGGTGTTCTTTCTTCCCAATTCCAAACCTTCAACCGACTTTGGAACGAGTGGGTTAGGAGATACACCTACTGCAACGATAGCCATGTCGATGTCGCGAGTTTCGATTGCACCAGGAATTGGCACAGGACTGCGGCGTCCACTGGCATCAGGCTCTCCGAGTTCCATTTTCTGAAGCTTCACCTGGCACACGGCACCCTTTTCATCTGCAATATATTCAATAGGATTGTGGAGTGTGAGGAATTCGATTCCTTCTTCCTTGGCATGCTTCACTTCCTCCAAACGTGCTGGCATTTCAGCCTCGGAACGACGATAAGCGATGAATACGTGCTCTGCACCCAAACGCTTTGCCGTGCGGCAAGAGTCCATAGCAGTGTTACCACCACCTACTACCATCACGCTCTTAGCGAAGTTGATAGGCGTGTCGGCATCTGGGTTGGAAGCATCCATGAGGTTCACACGAGTGAGGTACTCGTTGGATGACATGATGTTGATGCTGTTTTCGCCAGGGATATTCATGAAGTTTGGAAGACCTGCACCCGAAGCCACGAAGATTGCTTTGTAGCCTTGTTCCTCAAGGTCTTTAATCGTAATGGTCTTGCCGATGATGCAATCCTTGATGAAGTTGACACCCATCTTGCGGAGATTGTTGATTTCCACGTCAACGATGGCATTTGGAAGACGGAACTCAGGAATACCATACTTGAGTACACCGCCAATTTCGTGGAGTGCTTCGAACACTGTCACTTCGTAGCCCAACTTTGCCATGTCGCCCGCACATGAAAGACCTGCAGGACCTGAACCCACGATTGCCACTTTGATGCCATTGTCAGGAGCCACCTCAGGAAGAGTCATCTTTCCGCTTTCACGCTCGAAGTCGGCTGCAAAACGTTCCAAGTTACCAATGGCAACTGCTGGTTCATTCATCTTCACGTGGATACAAACGCTTTCGCACTGCTTCTCCTGAGGGCACACACGTCCGCAGACAGCTGGCAGAGCGGATGTGGCTTTCAGCACCTTTGCTGCTTCGAGGAATTGTCCACGCTCAATGTTCTTGATGAAAGAAGGTATGTTTATATTCACAGGGCAGCCCTCCATACATGAAGGCTTTGCACAGTCGAGACAACGCTTTGCTTCAGTGAGTGCCTGCTCTTTGGTAAGGCCAATGTTCACTTCCTCCAAACGAGTAGTGGCACGATACACAGGGTCGAGTTCACCCATCTTGCAACGCTCAATGCTGGTGCGCTCTTTTGGTTTCATGCTCTTCTGCAATTCCACGCGCCAATCAGCCTTGCGGTCAAGAAGTTGCTCAAGTGGAGTGTCCGTAGTCATCTGTTCAGCATCGGCTGCCTTCACTGGGTCTATCTTGATTTCACTATCAACGAGTACACTTTCCACATGGTTCTCGAGCTTCTTCATTTCCTCAATCTCAATAGGTTTGAAAGCTCCCATGCGCTTGAACATCTCATCGAAATCTACTTCGTGTCCATCAAATTCAGGACCATCCACACACACGAAACGAGTCTTTCCACCCACCGTGATACGGCAAGCACCGCACATTCCCGTTCCATCAACCATGATGGTGTTGAGGGAAACATCTGTAGATACATTATATTTCTTTGTCAATAGACAGCAGAACTTCATCATGATGGCAGGACCAATGGCAAAGCACTTGTCCACCTTCTCGCGCTGAATCACTTGCTCAATACCAACGGTTACCACACCCTTTTGTCCGTAGCTTCCATCGTCAGTCATGATGATAACTTCGTCGGAATGCTTGCGCACTTCGTCCTCAAGAATAATCAACTCCTTCGTACGTCCTGCAAGCACAGAAATCACCTTGTTGCCTGCTTGTTTGAGTGCCTTGATGATAGGCAACATAGGTGCCACACCCACACCACCACCAGCACAAACAACTGTGCCGAAGTTTTCAATATGGGTAGCTTGCCCCAGCGGACCTACTACGTCTGTGATGTAATCACCTTCATTCAGGTTACAAAGTTTTGTGGAAGAATATCCAACCTTTTGCACTACGAGAGTGATAGTACCATTTACCGTGTCGGAATCTGCAATAGTGAGTGGCATACGTTCGCCTTTATCACCAACACGCACGATAACAAAGTGACCCGCCTTGCGAGACTTAGCAATCAATGGGGCTTCAACTACAAACTTGAAAACCTTCTCAGAGAATTGCTCTTTCTTAATGATTTTGTTCATTTTGTGATACGTGATAATATTTTGAATTTGAGGTTTGTTAATCCATCTTATTGTCTAACATCTCAAAACCACAATAAGGAACGAGCACCTTTGGCACACGGATTCCTTCCGAAGTTTGATTGTTCTCGATGATAGCAGCCACGAT
>OMTC01000325.1 GCA_900313845.1 uncultured Prevotellaceae bacterium | reverse complement strand
CTGCCACTACAAGGTGTATAAGCAAGACAACGACGAGCAGACAAACACGCACATCGTGGAACTCAACGAGGAGAAACGCGTCGAGGAAATTGCCCACATGCTCAGTGGCGAAGTGCTCTCGGAGGCTGCCATCGAGAATGCAAGGGCGCTGATTAAGTTAAAATAAAAAAGAAGCCTCACCCCCAACCCCTCTCCAAAAGGCGAGGGGAGTAGTTAGATAGACTATGTGAAAGGCTTCGGCAAAACCGAAGCACACAATAATTGAAGAATAAAGAATAAAAATATATTTCACGTGAAAAAGTATTTTCTTTTTTGGATGATGGCTCTCCTTGCCTTGCCAACGATGGCACAAGTGAGAGAGGAAGTGGCTCCAAAATGGACGAACAAGGCGATGAAATCCATCGTGTCCGTTTTGGCTTACGACAAGAATAACGAATTGCTCCATAATGGCACAGGTGTGGTGGTGGACAACGACATCGTGGTCTGCGACTACAATCTGTTGCGCGAAGCCTATAGTGCCAAGGTATCGGACACGAGCGGCAACCTCATAGATGTGGAGCGCATCCTTGGTGCCGACAGCAACTATGGATTGGTGAAGATGCAATTGAAAGGCAAGAAGCTCACTGCCGTTGCCATCGGTGGTTCCACTGCATCGAGCGTGGGGGCGCAGACCTACGCCATTGCCTTCTCGAAGAACAAGCTCGTCTCCTGCCCTGCTGCCACAATCACGAAGAAGGACATCGTGGAAGAGAAATATGCCTATTTCACCCTGTCAACGGCTTTTGAGGACAAATACACCAACGCTGCCCTCTTCAATGCGAACGGCGAGTGCTTGGGCATTGTGCAATCGCCTATCGCGGGCAAGAGCTATGCCATCGACATCAACTACGGAAAGAACCTTTCCATCGCTCCTATCCTGGACAAGGCTGGAGCCGTGGCAATGAACAATATCTTCATCAAGAAGGGACTGCCTGAGACGATGGAGGAATCGCTCGTGTATCTCTACATCAAGTCGAAGAGCGCAGGCAACGACGAATATCTCGACCTGCTCAACCTCTTCATCAGCAAATATCCCGACAATGCCGAGGGCTATTACCGCCGCTCCACCGTGTATCAGGACTTGCTGAAATTCGACGAAGCCAACGAGGACCTGCAGACCTATCTCCGCTATGCGCAGGACAAGATGGTTGCCAACAGCAATGTGGCTTCAGCCATCTACACGAAGTTGCTCTATCAACCTCAAGCACCTTACGAGAAGTGGAGCTACGACTTGGCTCTGGAATACATCGACAAAGCCCTCGCCGAGGCTGGGCAACGACAGAGCAACGCCAAAACCGACGACGAGAAGGAACAGGCTGATGTGACGCTCACGCAATACAAGTTGCAGAAAGCGCAAATCCTCATTGCCAAGAAAGATGACGCACAAGCCATCGCGCTCTATCAGGAGGTGAACCGTGGACCTTTCCGCTCTGCCAGCACCATCTTGGCAGAATGTCTGGCACACGAGGCAGCGGGCGACAGTGTGAGCGTGATGATAGAACTGATGGATTCGGCTATTGCCACCTTCCCAGAACCAATGCCGAAGGAGGCAGCGAACTTCGTGATGCGTCGTGCCAAATACTACGAAATGGCAAAGCATTTCCGCAAGGCGGTGCAAGACTACAACACGTATTGCTACTTGAACAACAATCAGGTGCAGGACCGTTTCTACTACGACCGCGCCCTGCTCGAAGTGCAAGCCCGCATGTTTCAGCAAGCCATCGAAGACATAGACCATGCCATCGACATGGCTCCTAACGTGGCACTCTACCACGTGGAGAAGAGTGGAATCATGCTCCGCGTGAATCGTGTGGATGACTGCATTGCTTCTGCTCAAAAAGCCATCGCGCTCAATCCTGAACTCTCTGACGCTTATCGCATCATGGGCTATGCACAGGCAGAGCAGGGCAAGAAAGCCGAAGGTATCAAAAACCTCGAAAAAGCCGTTTCGCTTGGCGATGAAGCAGCAAAAGAAATACTCGAAAGATATAAATAAAATAAATGAAGAATGAAGAATGATGAATGAAGAATGTATTTTACCTCCATCCAGATGGCATTATTCTTCATTTTTCACTTTTCACTTCTCACTTCTCACTTTTCACTTAAAACATGAACCACTCCATCATCACGTCTTCTGTTGAGAAGCTTGCCAGCATCAATTCACTCGCCAAGATGTTCGACCAAGACAGCGAGGTTTTTCGCATGCCTTCGGAGAAAATCTTAGCCGAAATCATCGACATTGTCCGCGACATCATCTTCCCTTATCACTATGGTGACACGCCCGTCTATGCCGACACACTGAAATATTATATAGGTGTGCGCGTCGATCGCCTGTCTCGCCTGATTCGCGAACAAATCCAAATCGGTTTGGAATACGAATGTAACAAATGCAAGAATGCATGCGAAGAGGCAGACCGCATCACGGAGAGGTTTATCGACACCTTGCCGAAACTTCGTGAGATTCTCACCACCGACGTGATTGCTGCCTACAACGGCGACCCAGCAGCCAAGAACCATGGCGAAATCATCAGTTGCTATCCTGTCATCAAGGCACTGACCAACTACCGCATGGCACACGAACTGCTTCTGCTCGGTGTGCCGCTCATACCTCGTATGCTCACGGAAATGGCTCATTCCGAAACGGGAATCGACATCCACCCAGGTGCGCAGATTGGCGAATACTTCACCATCGACCACGGCACGGGTGTGGTGATTGGAGAAACGTGTATCATCGGAAAGAACGTGAAACTCTATCAAGGTGTCACCCTCGGTGCACGCAGTTTCCCTCTCGACGAAAGTGGAAATCCTATCAAGGGCATACCTCGCCATCCTATCCTCGAAGACGACGTCATCGTCTATTCTAACGCCACCATCCTGGG
>OMTC01000222.1 GCA_900313845.1 uncultured Prevotellaceae bacterium | reverse complement strand
GCAAAGTTCACTTTCTGCCAACCGTTACCAGCTGCAAATGCACCCGTAGCGGCAGGAGTGTCGGAGTTGAGGTCTGGCTTGTCGCCAATGTTGTTGTGCTTGTTGCTCTTCTCAAGCTGCAACTTGTCGAGTTCAGGCTTGTCCTGTCCCCAAACCACTGCCTCTTTCGGACCAACCACATCGAGCACAATGACCTCGTTCTTACCCTTCTTCAGCCAGCAACCAGGCACGTAGAGTGTCTGCTGAGGGCCAATGCTCCAGATGCGACCCATCGCATGACCGTTCACATACACCTGTCCCTTGCCCCATGTCTCGAAGTTCAGGAAGGTGTCGCCCACCTTCGAGAGGTTGAAGTAGCCACGATAATAGCCACGCTTACCCATATGGTCGCCAAGAGGTTTTCCTAAGGAATTAGGGTTGGCATCAGAGTCGAAAGAACGGGAAGCTCTGTAGTAGTTGTCAGAGATAGGAGTCATCGTCCAACGCTTGAGCGTCCATGCCACCTCGTTACCGTCTATCTCAGTATTAATAACTACATCGCCTACTATTCCCTTGAAGTCTTTAATGGCACGCCCGAAGTTGATACGTCCCATAGCTTCTACGAGGATGCTCATCTTCTGTCCCTTCTTGATGGCAGGTAGCGTTAAACTCTTCTCGTTCTTCACGCGGTCTATTTTGCCTATATATACATCGTCGATGAACACCTGTGCGTAGTCGTGAGCATCCATCGTCAGCACACTCTGAACAGGAACTTCTGGGAGTTTTGTCACGTAATACGTCATGCCCCAGCCCAAATCCATTTCTTCGAAAGTCATCGGATTGACTGCAGGGATAAGATGCTGATTTCCATGGAAAGGTGCAAACTCCTTCAGTTCAAACTTTGGCACCGTGATAATCGGCATTGGAGCCTTAGGCACAGCAGGCATCTTCTTGCCGTCGTTGTACTTCGCCATCATCTCGCGAAGTTGGTAGAACTTAGGAGTGGCAAGACCATATTCGTTGATAGGCGCATCATAGTCGTAGCTGGTCACGTCGGGAGCAAAGCCTGGGCTGTTTGCACCAGCCCAGTGTCCGAAACTCGTACCGCCGTGCGTCATGTAGAGCGAGAAGCTGATACCCTTCGAAAGCATTTCGTCCATACCGTTCACCATGTCCTTGGCATCGCGGGTTTCGTGGCGAGCACCCCATTTGTCAAACCAACCGCTCCAGAACTCAGAGCACATCTTTGGTGCATCAGGACGGAGCTGTCCGAGGCGACGGAACTGTTGGTCGATGAGCATCGGGACGGAGCTGTCCGAGACGACGGAATTGCTGGTCGATGTTGGCACCCGTGCCGAAGTTCATCGTCCAAACCAAGTCGTCCAATCCGTTCTTCTCGAAGTTCGAACTCCAGTCGCACTGGAAGAGAGCCAATTCCTTACCATAGATGCCACGCAGACAATCCCTGATGGCACTCACGTAAGGCTTGTCCTCGCCATAGCTACCATATTCGTTCTCCACCTGCACCATGATGATAGGTCCGCCCTTCTGAATGGTCAGTCCAGCGAGTTGTTCACCCACTTTCTCCTCAAAGATTTTCACGCGCTCCATAAAGTAAGGGTCTTGCTCACGCAGACGGATGTCCTTCTTCTTCAGGAGCCACCAAGGCAGACCGCCCATTTCCCATTCCGCACAAACGTATGGACCAGGGCGCACAATCACGTACATGCCATTCTTCTGAGCCAATTTACAGAATGCAGCCACGTCGTTGTTGTCCGAGAAGTCGAATTGACCTTCGCGTTGCTCGTGGATATTCCAGAAAATATAAATACAAATGGTGTTCATGCCCAGTGCCTTCGCCATCTTGATGCGGTGGTCCCAATAAGCACGAGGAATGCGAGGGTAGTGCATTTCTGCTGCCTTCACGATGAACGGTTTTCCATTCAGCATGAAAGAGCCTTTGCCAGCCTCGAAAGTACCCTTCTTCTGTGCCATCATTGGCAAACAAGAAAAGGAACAGAGTAGTAATAACAATGTTAAAAGTTTCTTCATGAGTCGTAATATTTATCAGGGATATTTTTCAGAAATATGTTTTTTATCAGGGATTTTAGGATTTTAAGGATTCCAGACAAAGTAGAAAAAATCCTTCTAATCCTTCCAATCCTTGATTTTTTCTTAGATTATTATGTCAAGGATTTTAAGGATAAGAAAATCTGTTTTGAAAAATCCATCCAATCCTTAAAATCCCTGATGAGTATCATTGATTAAGCCTTGACAGGAATGTCTTCGATTCTCTGCTGATGTCTGCCTCCTTCAAATTCTGTTGAGAGGAATTCGTCCATGATTTTGCGAGCCATCTCGTTGTCGATGAAACGTCCTGGCATCACGAGCACATTGGCGTTGTTGTGCTGACGGATGAGATGAGCAATCTCAGGAATCCAGCACAATCCAGCACGAATGCTTTGGTGCTTGTTGAGCGTCATAGAAATACCCTCACCACTACCGCACATGGCAATGCCTGGATACACTTCACCCTTCTCAATGCCCTCTGCCAAAGCATGTCCATAAGTGGCATAGTTGCAAGAGTCAGGCGTGTAAGTGCCATAGTCCTTGTAAGGGATACCCTTTTCTTCCAAATACTGTTTCACGAATTGCTTCAGTGGGAATGCAGCGTGGTCGCTGGCAATTCCAATGGTTTTGATTTCCATATCTTTTGCTATTTTTAGTTTAAGTTAGTTTACAAGATTTATGATTTACAAAGATACAGCGATTTTGCCAAAATGCAAAATTCTCACTCAAAAATCTTCACTCCATCATCTCTGCCCAATGCATTCCTACATAGACTGCGAGAACACCAACCACCACACTCACTCCTATGTATAAAGCGGAGAGGAGAACATCGCCCGTGCGCATCATTGAAAAGGATTCGTTGGCAAAAGTGCTGAAGGTGGTGAATCCGCCACAAAAACCTGTGACGAGCAGCAGTTTCATTTCGGGAGAAACGGAGCCTCGCAGCATCAGTCCCGTCAATAATCCGATGAGTAACGAACCAAGGATATTCACAGTGAGGGTGCCCCAAGGAAATGTTCCCAGGGAGAGTTTTGATATGAGATAGCGGCACACCGAACCGAGAGCACCGCCCAAAGCTACCAATAAGATATTTCGTAATTCCATCGAGTTGATTTTGAGAATCTGAAAGTTTCAGCAAAAGTAATGAATTTAAATGAAACCACAAAAAATATACCAACTCTACACCAGTTCGGGATAAGAAAGGGGATTGTCTGCATCGCTTTGGGGGATTGTCTGCGGTAGTTTTGGGGATTTTTAGAAGCGAATTTGGGGATTGACTGAACCGCTCCTTTGAATTTAACTAGTTGCCGAAGGCTCGTTATCGAATCAGCGAGGGCTCGGCGTTGCGATAACGAAGGCTCGCCATAACAACGTTGAGGGCTCGGCGTTTCAGTAAAATCAAAGGAAAACGCCAGAACATCCGAAGGAATGGTTCTGAAGAATCGAAGGATAGATTGGCTTTCGTTGAGCTGAAGGTTCTGAAGAATCAAAGGAGTAAGCCAGTATATTCGTTCACATTTATCTTTTCCTGAATTCCTTGGGTCCCATGCCACGCATCCTTCGGAAGAACTTGGAGAAGGAGGCTTGGTCGGCGAAGTGGAGATTCTCGGCAATTTGGTTGATGGATGCCTCTGTGGTTTGGAGCTGATAGGTGGCTTCCATGAGTAGCAGACGATTCAGATAGGCAACCACGGTGTCGCCCGTGATGCTTTTCACGACGCGCGAGAGATAGATAGGAGTGATGTGAAGGCGGTCGGCATAGAATGCGAGGTTACGATACTCGATGAAATGCTGATGAGCCAATTGAATGAAGTCGGTGAACAGTTGTTCGATGCGCTCTGAATAGCGTCCTTGTCGGATGCTACGCTCCTGAATGTCCATGAGGTCGAGCAAGAAAAGCGTGTAGAGGGTGTTGAGGACATCGCGCTTGAATTGATGCGGTTTTTGCTGATAGTCCAGAATCTGTCGCATGATGCCGACGAGGTGGTCTGCATCGGTAGGAGAGAGAGCCAGTTTGTGTTCGTCAAGAATCATGATGGAGAAATAGGTGGCATGAATCATCAGTCGGACGATGGGCGAGGAGAGGGTGAGGTTCTCATCAGCCAACAAGCAAATGCTTCGATAGTCGTCGGTGCCACTGACGATGGTGCAGGTAGCTCCTGGTATGTAGCAATAGAGGTCGCCTGCCGAGAGATGCACCTCGCTACCGTTGTGGATGAGACTGAGATGCCCATGTGTGACGATGGTGAAGGTGTAGCAGGCAAGTGTGTCATTCATGTTGTTGGTGAGGAATGTCTCATCGAGCCTATTTTCGCGACAGAATATTTTGCAGTCGGGTTCACAATCGAAACCGACGACATCATGAAGAAATTCTGCTAATTGATACATTTTGAAAGTGAAAAGTGAAGAGTGAAAAGTGAAAAATGAATCAGGGATTTAAAGGATTTAAAAGGATTCCAAAAAAATGAAAAGTGAAGAGTGAAAAGTGAAAAATACCTTCCGGATGAAATCGCTTCACGCTCCACGTACTAACCGAAATTCCCGCAAAGATAACAAGAAAAATCCATAAAAGTTTGTTTCAGACTAATTTTGTTTTGTGAGAAATGAATCAGCTACTGAAATAAGAACTATCTTTGCAAAAACTAAAATCATGAATGGTACTTATGAAAAGATGGATGACCTTCATATTAGGATGGCTTATTGGTGCTTCTGCCTTTGCCATAGAAAAAAGATTTCCGATTGTTTCGGAGCAAGACAAGGGACAATGGTTCGCACTCTTTCAGCAGAGGCAGGCAGCTTCGTTGTGGACTGATGGATAGGATGATTGTTATGATAACACGCTCCTCGAAGGCAAGTGGAGCCATTATTTCAATTGGCATCCCAACTGGTATCTCGAAGGAAAGCGCGAGGTGATGCAAGTGGCAGATGAAGCTCTGCTCAGCATGGCAACATCTTCTCCTACGCCACAGCTCTTGTTTCATCAGCGTGAGAGTTATCGTAGAGAAAAGATGCAACTTTCTTTTATTTCAGACAAACTTTACCAACAGGGACAATAGTTTGGTTTGTTTTAGACAAATTTTGTATTGTATTGTATGGCAATAATTCGCAAAAATAACTTATCTTTGCAGTCGCTAATATTTTCTAACACTCTAACTATAAAAAGCTATGGATAAGCAAAAATCGATTGAAGCATTACAGTTTTTCGTAACATG
>OMTC01000221.1 GCA_900313845.1 uncultured Prevotellaceae bacterium | reverse complement strand
GCTTTAGCAAATGGTGTGACTGTATCTCAGAACGGTTCTGATTTGACTCTCTACAATCGTTTCAATTTGACCTATGATGTGAACACTGCCCGTAAGTATGACATCTATGGTTTCCCAGCTATATTTAAGGAAACAATTCAGCTCTATGTCACTCAAATCGTTGACCAAGATGGTGATACCCCTGGACCTGGCCCTGAACCAACAGATGCTTACACCTCTATCGCTGCTATGAAGGCTGCTGCAACTGCTGACAAGGCAGATGCATCATATAAATTCAAGGATTTGCTTGTTACTTATGTGAACGGTGCATATAACTTTGTGAGCGACGGAACAGACGGTTTCTTGTTCTACGGAACTACAGATTTAGCGGCAGGTGATAAGATTACAGGCTTTGTTACTGGTAAGCTCTATCAGTACAATGGTTTGACTGAAATGTCTGACAACAGCTTTACGATTGAATCGAAAACAAGCGGAAATGCTGTTACAGCTCAAGAAGTTGCTGTTGCATCCATTCTTTCTGACTATCGCAACTACGAAAGTGAATATGTGAAGATTTCGGGTGTGACATTTAATGATGCCTTTGCAAGTGGTGTGACAGTATCTCAGAATGGTTCTAACTTGACGCTCTACAATCGATTCAGATATAATTATACTGTTGATACTTCTCACACATACGACATTTATGGCTTCCCTGCTATCTATGGAGAAACTATTCAGCTTTATGTAACGGAAATCGTTGACCAAGAAGGTGGTGGTCCTGGTCCTCAGCCAGAAACAAAGACTTATACAACGATTGCTGCTGCCAAGGCTGCTGCAACAGCTGATAAGGTTCCTTCTGTTCTGAAGTTTGAAAATGTGCTTGTGACATACGTCAACGGCTTGAGCACTTACCTTGCAGACGATGAGAATGGATTCTTGCTTTATGGCAATGTTGAAAACGTGGCTACTGGTGATATTGTGAATATTGAAGTTGCTGGTGATTTGTTCCTCTACAATGGTATGCCAGAACTTTCTGTATCAGAAGTGAAGGCTGTGACAACAGTTTCTTCAGGCAATGTGGTAACTCCTGTTGCTCTTGAAGTTGCTGATGTGGTTGCTGACCCATTCAAGTATTCTAATATGCTTGTCAGCTTCGAAGGTGTTAATTTCTTGTCAGAGGCATTTGACAACCGCAAAGAGGCATTTGACAACCGCAACGTTACAATCACTCAGGATGGTGAGGAATTGGTAGTTCGCGACAACTGGAAGAGCATGACTGACGAAAGCATTAAGTTCAGTTTGACGGAGACTTATACTGTAACTGGATTTGTTGCCATGTATAAGGAAGCAGCTCAGATTTATCCTCGCGACATCAACGATATCGTCAGTGCATCTGCTATCCGTGGTGTGGAACTCGATGCAGCTACAAAGAATATCTACAACCTTGCAGGCCAGAAGATGGAGAGCATCACTCGCGGTGGACTCTACATTGTGAATGGCAAGAAGGTTCTTGTGAAGTATCTTTTGCCTTTCTTTCTGCCGTGGCACAACCCTCAGCCAGCTACTATAAGAAAGTGGATGGGTATAAGCAGGCAAGTCTGAAATCGGTACTGAAAGGCATCATTTCCAATCATACGAAAATATCATACGGCAGTCTGTGGGAAGCCTACGAGAAGGTGGATTATTTGCCTAAGACCAACTCTAAGGGACAGCATCTCATTATGGACTACTACTCCGAGTCGCTTCATTATTTTGAGGGAGATGGCGACGCTCCTTCAGGAATGAACAAGGAACATGTGGCTCCACAAAGCTGGTGGGGTAGTGGAACAAACAATGGTGTTGGCTCCGACCTTTTCCAAGTACTTCCTTCTGAAGCGCAAGCAAATAGTGCTAAGAGCAACTATCCATTGGGAGTGGTTTCGGGTAATGTTTCCAGTTCGAATGCTCGTATGAAAACAGGAAAAGACAAGAAGGGACAGATGGTGTTTGAACCATGTGATGAATACAAAGGCGACTTTGCACGCATCTATTTATATGTTGCAACTTGTTACCCAACTGTTGGATGGATTGCTTATAATTCCAGTACCAACAATACCCAGTACCAACAATACGGCTTTCAAGAATAAGGAGTATCCCACTTTGACTCCCGCTATGATGGCATTGATGTTGGAATGGCATAAAAAGGACCCTGTAAGCGATTGGGAAATTACGCGAAACAACAGAGTGGAAAAGGTGCAAGGCAATCGAAATCCTTTCATAGACTATCCTGATTTGGCATTCTATATTTGGGGCGAAAAGACCAATGAGGCATTCGACCTTGATTCTCAAACACTCTATACATTCTCGGATGGAACGGGTGGTGGAGGTTCGGTTGATCCGGACCCTGTTGATCCAGACCCTGAAGACCCTTCAATTCAAGAAGGAGATACTATTTTCTTCGAACCATTTACGGATGTTGCTGATGGAAACGACTATGATACAGGTTCTTCCGGCTCTCTTTGGAACGGAAACTCCAATTTCACCAGTGTCTCTACGGCTTATCAAGCAGGTGGTGCAGTTAGATTGGGTACAAGTAAGAAAGTCGGTACTCTCACCACTCGCGCTATCTCTTTTGCAGGTGGAAAACTCATTGTTGAAATCGATGTGAAAGGTTGGACTTCAGTGGAAGGAACGATTCAACTTTGTGTGGATGGAGGTCCTGCCACTTCACACGAATACAAAGCAACCATTACCGATGCTTACGAAACTCTCCGCATCGATTTGAAGGATGTTCCAAAGAATCCATATTTCACGATTTCCACTTCCGAAAAGCGATGCTTCATTGATGAAATTCGAGTGTTAGTCCCTAAAAACGATGCCGAAGCAATAGAACTTCTTCCTCAAGATTCTTCTACTGTTTCAGATTATGTGGACTTAAGTGGCCGTCGCTAATTAAAGTGAAAAGTGAAAGGTGAAAAATAAAAAGTGACAAATGAAAAATCCCCCTCACTCTCCAGCAATGGAAGTGAGGGGGACCTTTAGTTATAGTGCGTTTTAATTATTGAATGTCAATTCGTCTTTATTTACATCTACCACGATTTCTTTTTCTCGATTTACTTCTCCAGAAAGGAGTTTCTTCGACAAATCGTTAAGCAGATACTTTTGGATGGCACGCTTCACTGGACGAGCACCAAACTCAGGGTCGAATCCTGCTTTTGCAAGGAAGTTGATAGCTTCATCTGTAAGGCGTAGGGTAATACCATTTTCCTTCAGCATCTTTGCCACTCCATTCACTTGCAGCGTAACAATCTGACGAATTTCTGTCTCATTCAATGGCGAGAACATGATGATTTCGTCGATTCGGTTCAGGAATTCAGGACGAATCGTTTGCTTCAGCATGGCGAGCACTTCCTTCTTGGCTTCTTCTGCAGCTTGGTCGTATATCTGATGATAAACTCGCTTGTCCCAGTTGTCAGAAGCTTTCTTGAAACGCTCTTCTGCTTGGTCGAATTTTTCCTGAATGAGATGGCTTCCAAGATTCGATGTCATGATGATAATCGTATTCTTGAAGTTTACCGTGCGTCCCTTGTTATCTGTCAATCGTCCATCATCCAGCACCTGAAGCAAAGTGTTGAAAACATCTGGATGTGCTTTCTCGATTTCATCGAAAAGAATGACAGAATATGGTTTGCGTCGCACTGCCTCGGTGAGTTGTCCACCCTCATCGTAACCAACGTATCCTGGAGGCGCACCTATGAGTCGGCTCACACTGTGCTTTTCCTGATACTCACTCATGTCGATACGTGTCATCAATGATTCATCATCGAAGAGGTAATCGGCAAGTGCCTTGGCAAGTTCCGTCTTTCCTACACCGGTTGTTCCAAGGAAGATAAACGAACCGATAGGACGGCGTGGGTCTTGAAGACCGGCACGAGAACGGCGCACAGCATCAGCTACAGCAGTGATGGCATCGTCTTGTCCAATAACACGCTTGTGAAGCTCGTCTTCCAAGTGAAGCAGTTTCTCACGCTCACTCTGTTGCATCTTACTTACAGGAATTCCCGTCCATCGACTTACAACCTCTGCAATGTCATCGGAAGTAACTTCCTCCTTAATCATCGCATTGCCTGCTTGCGTCTTGGCAAGTTCCTCTTGGATGGACTTGATTTCTGCTTCAAGAACCTGAAGTTTTCCGTAGCGGATTTCTGCCACACGTCCATAATCGCCTTCACGCTCTGCTTTCTCGGCTTCAAACTTCAGCTGCTCAATCTGCTGCTTGTTCTGCTGAATCTTATTGACAAGGTTACGCTCTGCTTGCCACTTAGCCTTGTAGTTCTCTTCCTCTTCGCGCAAATCGGCAATTTTCTTCTCAACAGATGCAAGTCCTGTGTTTTCAGATTTGTCAGAAGTATTGGAAAGGGCAGGGGAGTCCATGTCTCGTTTGATGGCCTCGCGCTCAATTTCCAATTGTTTGAGTTGACGGCTGATGTCATCCAGTTCTTCAGGAACAGAGTCGCGCTCCATTCGCAGTTTGGCAGCGGCTTCATCCATCAAGTCGATAGCTTTGTCAGGAAGGAATCGTTCTGTGATGTATCGGTTCGAGAGTTCCACTGCAGCAATGATGGCTTCATCCATGATACGCACCTTGTGGTGATTCTCGTAACGCTCCTTCAATCCACGAAGGATAGAAATCGTGTCGAGCACATCAGGTTCATTCACCATGACTGTTTGGAATCGACGTTCGAGAGCTTTATCCTTTTCGAAATACTTTTGGTATTCATCAAGGGTAGTGGCACCGATGCTCCGCAATTCTCCACGTGCCAATGCTGGTTTGAGAATGTTTGCCGCATCCATCGCTCCTTCACTCTTTCCAGCACCTACCAACGTGTGAATTTCATCAATGAAAAGAATAATGTTGCCATCACTCTTTGTTACCTCATTGATAACGCTCTTGAGTCGCTCCTCAAACTCACCTTTGTACTTGGCACCTGCAATGAGGGCTCCCATATCCAGTGAGTAGAGTTGCTTGTCCTTCAAGTTTTCAGGTACATCACCTCGCAAAATACGATGTGCCAATCCTTCTACGATAGCGGTTTTACCCGTACCAGGCTCACCAATAAGTATTGGGTTGTTCTTGGTTCTTCGACTGAGAATCTGAAGCACCCGACGAATTTCCTCATCTCGTCCAATGACAGGGTCGAGCTTACCAGTTCGGGCTTCTTCTATCAAATTCGTTGCATATTTGGAAAGAGCCTGATAGGTGTCTTCACTCGATTGGCTCGTCACCTTATTTCCATTACGAAGTTCGGTGATAGCCTTTCGGAGTTCTTTTTCAGTGAATCCCATGTCTTTCATGATTTTCGATACGCTGCTATTTACAAGCAATGAAGCGAGAATCATTGGTTCGAGCGAAACATATTCGTCACCCATTTCCTTTGAAAGAGTTACGGCTTTCTGCAGAATCTCATTGGTTTCCCTACTGAGATAAGGTTCCGCACCACTTACCTTGGGTTTGGAAGCGGCTTCGCTGTTAATCACATTTTGAAAGTTCTGGGCATTGATTCCCAATTTTTGGAAAATGAAAGTGATGACGTTTTCACCAACTTTCAGTATTCCCGCCATCAAGTGTGCTGGCTCGATGGTTTGCTGTCCAAGTTGCTGAACGAGGTTCACAGCCTCTTGCACAGCCTCTTGTGCTTTGATTGTAAAGTTGTTGAAATTCATATTCTTGAGTTTTTAAGTTTTTGAGTTTTTAAGTTTTTTAGTTTTCGTGGAGAGAACAAAGCTCTATGCATGATTTGTTTGCTGTCTGGTCGAACAATATGCGTGCCGTCATTTTTCAACGAGCGATGAAATAAGCGAAAATGGACAATTTGTCCAACTAAAGCGACTTTTTGACGCTATTAGAGGTGCATATCTGTTATTCAGTGTAAATCTTAACACGCTTTCCTTTGTTAATTGCGAAATAAACACTAAATTTGCACCCGTTTGCGCCACAATGCAGTTTGTGGCGTTTTGATTGTTCAGCAAATAGGGGTTATTTTCTCCTATGTTGGAGATGGCTATTTGCATTTGCTTTATAAAATTATAAAAAATTAATACGACACTACAATAAAATGCAATTCGTCACGTTATTATTGAAAAGTGAGAAAAATAATATGAATAGTTCTACCCAGAAGAATTGCACTATTGATAACATGAATGCATTCGAGAGAGGGGTTAAACGAGCGTTTGATTGTATCGGAGCGCTATTGGGGTTAATATGTCTCTCTCCTGTATTTGTTGTTATATATGTCATGCAAAAAATAGAAGGAGAAGGTCCTGCAATTTTTAGCCAAGAGAGAATAGGCAAAAATGGTAAACCTTTTCAAATATATAAATTTCGAACCATGATTGTTGATTCGGAGGTTGATGGACCATGCTTGGCTCAAAAGGATGATGATAGACTGACTACCGTGGGGCGATTTCTTCGAAGCCATCATTTGGACGAGTTGCCTCAGTTGTGGAATGTGTTTGTAGGTGATATGTCTTTTGTTGGTTATCGACCAGAACGAGAATATTACATTAAGCAAATCATAGCACAGAATCCAGATTATGAGTTGCTCTATTGTAGTCGCCCAGGAGTGACATCAGATGCTACCATTCATAATGGATACACTGACACGATGGAGAAGATGTTGAAACGCTTAGACATGGATCTTCATTATTTGAGAACGCGAACACTTGGTGTAGATATTAAAATAATCCTTGAAACTATTACTTCTATAGGCAGGGGCAAGAAAATATAATAACTTAACGTTTAAAGTTTAACGTTTAACGAAGTTACACTTACTTATTCTACTATTCGACTAAACGCATACTATTTATTTTCTCACTTTTTTTATTTGCGGCACAATCCTACTCGCAGTCGTCGATGACTGACGAGCAGGTTGTCCGCTTTGTTTTGGAACAACAGGAAAAAGGTGCGAATCAAGAGCAGATTGTAACGAAGTTGTTACAGAAAGGAGTTACTCCACAACAGTTGCGCAGAGTACGTAAGAACTATCAAGCAGAACAAGAGCAACTAGGTGCTGTGGATGTGACAGGTAAGACGGGTACCGATAAAAATCGCAATCGTACTCAAAAACAGTTGAAAGGCGAGAAGTCCCAGCAGGAACAAAACTATATGATTTATAGCCAAGCTCGTGGCAAGTCTGGAAATGGCAGATATACTCAAGATGAGCGCCGGCAAATGATGAATCAAAATATTGAATTCCTCGACATCGATTCATTAAAATACTATCAGAATTATTTTAATAACAATAATGAGGTTTTTGGTAGAAATATTTTCAATAAAGAGAATCTTACGTTTGAGCCAAGCATGAACATTGCCACTCCTGCCAATTATATTTTGGGCGCGGGTGACCATGTGTTTATTGATGTTTGGGGTTCTGCTCAGGAAAGTTTTGAAGGTGATATTTCTCCAGATGGTGTCGTAGTAATCGAAGGTGTTGGTCCTATTCAGTTAGGTGGACTATCTGTATCAGCAGCAACATCTCGTTTGCGTTCTGTGTTAGGCCGTTATTACTCAGATTGTAAGGTAAGCCTCTCTGTGGGTTCCACTCGTAGCATTCAGGTACAAGTGGTAGGAGAAGTGAACATGCCAGGAACATACACATTGAGTGCATTATCCACCTCATTCAATGCGCTGTATGCCGCTGGAGGTATTAACGATATTGGTACGCTTCGTGATATTAAGGTATATAGAAGTGGTCGCCAAATTGCATCTATTGATGTGTATGATTATTTGCTTCATGGCAATGTGAAAGGTGATGTACGATTGCAGGATAATGATGTGATTGTAGTGGGTCCTTACGATTGCTTGGTGAATGTACGTGGTAAGGTGAAGCGTCCAATGTTCTATGAAATGAAATCCCATGAAAGTGTTGCTACCTTGATTGAATATGCAGGTGGTTTCGCTGGAGATGCTTACAAGAAAAACGTGCGACTCATTCGTAAGAATGGAAACGAATACTCTATCCATACGATTGATGAATTCGACATGAAGGGATTCTCTGTGAATGATGCGGATTCTGTGTTTGTGGATAGTGTTGTTGCTCGTTTCTCCAATATGGTTGAGATTCGAGGAGCTGTGTTCCATGCTGGTATGTATCAGTTGGGCGGAAATATCAGTACAGTTCGAGAACTTGTCAACGTTGCAGATGGTCTGCGTGAAGATGCATTCTTAGGGCGTGCTGTGATGCATCGTGAAAAGGAAGATAAGACTTTGGAAGTTCTTTCTGTTGATATACAGGGTATTATGAATGGAACTACCCCCGACATAGCATTGCGAAGGGGTGATGTGCTGTATATCCCAAGCAAGCTCGACATGGTGGGTGAGCAAACTTTGAAGATTAGTGGTGAGGTCAATTATCCAGGTACTTTCATGAATGCTGAGAATACCACCATTGAAGATCTGATTCTTCAGGCTGGTGGACCTACCGAAGCAGCTTCTTATTCCAAAGTGGATGTATATCGTCGTATTAATGACCCTAATGCATTGGAAGATAGTGAGGATTTGACGGAAAGTTATTCATTTGCAGTGAAGGACGGTTTCGTTGTTGATGGTGAAGCTGGCTTCAAGTTGTTGCCTTTCGATGAAGTAGTTGTGAGGAAGAGTCCAACATACTATGAGCAGCAAAATGTTTCGATTCAGGGTGCAGTGAATTTC
>OMTC01000220.1 GCA_900313845.1 uncultured Prevotellaceae bacterium | reverse complement strand
GATTACTTTCAGTCGCCCTGATGACTTGATTCCTGGCTGTGCGGGTAAGGCATTGCCTACGTGTCAGGTTTGCATCAAGGAGGGGGAAATTTGTGCGAAGGGAGATAATGTGATGCAGGGCTATTATGGCATGGAGAAGGAAACGGCGGAAACCATCGATGTGGATGGATGGATACATACTGGCGACTTGGGCTATCTGGACGAGAAAGGTCATCTTTTCATCACGGGACGCAAGAAGGAGCTGATTGTGCTTTCGAACGGAAAGAATATCAATCCGAGCGAGTTGGAGCAGATGATGGAGGCTGACGAGCAGAGAGTGAAGGAAGTGGCAGTGGTGGAGGATGAAGGTGTTCTGAAAGCGATTATCCGTCCGCAAGTGCTTTGGGCAGCAGGAAAGAGTGTGCAGGAATTGGAAACAGCCTTGAAGCGCGAGGTGGTGGATGTTTTCAATCAGAACGTGTCGTCGTATAAGCAGATTCACGGCGTGTTTGTGTATGATGGAGAATTGCCTCGCACTCGCCTCGATAAGTTGCAGCGTTTCAAATTAGGCGACATCGTTGCAGCGTGCAAGTCGGGAATGACGAGTGGGGAGAAGGGTGAGGAATCCGAACCTACTACGGAAGAATACAGCCGAATCTGTCAGTATATTCTGCGCGAGAAGAAGGTGAAAGTTCGACCAAGCTATCATTTGATTTCCGACATAGGTTTTGACTCACTCGACATGGTGGGATTTGAGCTTTTCATCGACCAAACCTTTGGCGTGGAGTTGGACCAGGAGGAAATACAATCTTTCGAGAACGTTGCGAAATTAGCGGACTATGTGGCTCAGAACCGCATGGACTTGCGCCAGGAGGATGTGGATTGGAAGCGACAGTTGAGCGAGGATAAGACGAGGGTGAAAACACCAGAAGTGGCACCTACGAGTTGGTGGTTGGTGAATGGATGCAAGAAGTTGTCGAAGTGGTATTTCAGTATGGAGTTTGAGGGTTTGGAAAACATTCCAAAGCAAGGGCAATTCATACTGATTTGCAATCATCAGTCGTTCCTTGATGCGATGTTTGTAACGCAGGGTTTATCGAAAGAAGTGTTTAAGAATCTGCGATTCTTCGCCAAGGAGGAGCATGTGAAGTCGGACTTCACGAAATTCTTGGCTCGGAAGCATGGCGTGGTGGTGCTGAAAATGAATAAGGTGAAGGATAGTATTATGAAATTGGGCGAGGTGCTTCGCGATGGCAGAAGTCTTTTGATTTTCCCTGAAGGTACTCGCACTAACGATGGGAAACTCAACGAATTCCGTCCTACATTTGCGATATTCAGCTTGGCACTGAATATCCCTGTTCTTCCTGCTGTGATTCAAGGTGCTTACGAGGCATTGCCTAAGCATCAAAAGATGCCTTCGCGCAGTCCTATCAAAGTGACGTATCTGCCTATGATTTCCCCTAAAGACTTTCAGGATGAGAATGAAATGGCGAAGGCGGTGCAAGAGAGGGTGAAGGAGTTTTTAAATGAAGAATGAAGAATGTAGAATGAAGAATGTATTTTACCTTGCTCATGAAATGAGTAATTTTCATTCTTCATTCTACATTCTTCATTCTTCATTTACACATTGTTTTCCACGAACTTCTTGATACTGAGGGTTTCCCCAGCGGCTACCACAACGTCGCCTACTTCGAAGGTGAGTTGAGGGTCAGGATTTGTGATGAGTTCTCCCTTGCGCTCAATGCCCATAACGATGCATTTGGCTTGCTCTCGGATGCCGCTCTTCATGATGCTGACGCCAACGAGGTGGTTGCCTTCGTTGATAGTGAAATGCTCAAGGGTGACGTGGGTGCGCTCTTGCTTATTGGTATCGACAAGCTGGATGCTGTTGTCGAGCATTTCCTTGAATTTGGCAATTTGTTTGTCATCTCCTGCCACGATGATTTTGTCGCCTGGGTAGAGGGTGACTTTTCCACCTGGAATGTTAATGTTGATGCCACCACGCACGATACGCACGATGCTGACTCCCGATTTGTTGCGAATATCGAGCTGCATCAGCGTTTTTCCGCAGAAAGTGGATGTGGTAGGCAAGTCGAATTCAGAAATATGAACATCGTAGCTAAGGAGGGAATCGGTGAATTTACGACTGACGCTACGTCGGGATTCCGCTCTCTTCTCGCGTGCAGAAAGGTTCTCCTCGAAGGTTGTGGTCAAAGCACGAGAACTGGCTCGAACACGACGTGACATCACTATTGACATAATGATGAAGATGGTAATAATAAAGATAATACCCGAAGTGACGGAGAATACAGAGATAATTGCACTACTCAAAAGGATGATAGCCACGAACCAGCGGAAGAGCACCATTCCAATGACTTGTGCTTTCTGTACATTTCCGTTGTGCCAGATTTCCTTTTCTTCTTTTCTTAGCTTAGGTGGACTGACAAGTTGAAGGATAATAGGAGAAGCTGCCGTCAACCATATTAACAGGACAATGATATTCACCGACCACTCAGGTACGGATTCTGGTAGGATATTGTAGAGCCAAGGTTCGATGTAGTCGAAAAATACATAGAACACGAATGCAAAGATGACGGTGAAGATAAATGTATGTAGCAGTGTTCCCTTAATGAGCTTGACGAAAGTACTTGGTGTGGAAACGGTATTTCGATTCTTGGCATAGTTTTCCAGCGTGAGTTTCATGCCTGGGCTCATGCGCTTGTCGATGACGTTATAGCATGGTATAGCCGTTTTCATGATGTAAGGGGTGAGGAAAGTGGTAACGACACTGACTGCCACTACAATAGGGTAGAGGAAGGACTGAGTGACGCCGAGCCTTTCACCGAGTTGGGCAATGATGAATGCAAACTCTCCCACTTGCACAAGGGAAAAACCTGCCTGCATGGATACTCGCAGGGATTGTCCCGAGAGCAATGTTCCTCCTGATGCAAAAATCATCTGTCCTAAGATGACAACGCATGTGAGGATAAGAATAGGGAGCCAATACTCCATCAATTGGGATGGGTTAATCATCATGCCGACCGATACGAAGAAGATGGCACCGAAGATGTTTTTCACTGGTTCAATCAAGTGCTCAATGCGCTCTGCTTCGAGGGTTTCTGCCAACATGGACCCCATGACGAAGGCACCTAATGCGCTACTGAATCCAGACTCTTCTGCCAAGAGCACCATGCCCAAACAAAGTCCGATGGAGAAGATGGTGAGGGTTTCGTTGTTGAGGTGTTTCTGAAACTTTCGAAGAAAAGTAGGGAGGAGCGCAATGCCCATCACAAACCAAAGAACGAGATAGGAAACGAGATAAAAGAGTTTGATAATGAGTTCGCTTCCGTTGAAACTGCGGGAAGTGGCAATGGAGGAAAGTAACACCATGAGAATCACGGCGAAGAGGTCTTCCACCACGAGAATGCCCAAGCAGATTTTAGCGAACTTTTGCTCTCGAAGTCCCATGTCGTCGAGTGCCTTGAAGACGATGGTGGTGGACGACATGCAGAGCATACCGCCCAGGAAGAGGGAGTTCATTTCGTCCCATCCAAAGAGGCGACCAACAATGAATCCTAATCCCATCATGCCAAGGACGATGGTACTTGCGGCGATGATAGCCGTGCTACCCACTTGGAGTAGTTTTTTGAAAGAAAATTCGAGTCCCATGGCAAAAAGTAGGAAGAGAACTCCAATTTCTCCCCACATAGTGACGTGCTCTTCCTGGTCAACCCAAGAATCGCCGAGAACGTATGGACCCACTAACATACCTGCTACGATATAACCGAGAATCACAGGTTGTTTCAGTAACTTGAACAGAAGGCTTGTGATGCCTGCTGTCAACATAATGACACAAAGATCTTGAACCATTATTCTAAATTTTCAGTTTTCTGTTTACATTTCCTTGTCTTCCTCATCGAGATTTCCTTCCCACAGATAGTGCTGCGTGTCCTTGGCAATCACTTTCGAGAGGAGTAGGAGAGAGATGAGGTTCGGAATAGCCATGAGAGCATTCATGATGTCTGCAATGTTCCA
>OMTC01000219.1 GCA_900313845.1 uncultured Prevotellaceae bacterium | reverse complement strand
CCCTCATCAAGTCGCCGTTCCTCTCTCCTTTCGCTTTTGATGCGACGGGACATGTGTCGAACTATATAGCCGAGGCTGACAACTACCTCAACGATGTGCTTGCCAACAATAGCTATCGCACTTCACTCGCCAACCCTGTAGCCATTCTCCGCAATGGTGACGGCGACAACAAGAACTACTTTGGCAACCGTTCCATTTCGCTCTCCGTTCGTCCTAAGTGGGACATCAACCGCTATTGGAGCATCACCGAGCACTTCGCCTTCAACCTTGTTAACACCGACCAGAACTACTATCTCCCTACGAATGGTGTGCCAAGCTACGATGTGGAAGGCATCGGTCGTGTGGATAACTGCAGTGCGGCATTGGCAGGTAAGCAGACGGTCATCATGAGCGACACCTATTTCAATTGGAACCGCCGTTTCAATGCTCACCTCTTCGATGTTCGTGGTGGTTTGCGCTATCTCAACAGTGCCTACAAGCTCGACACCCAAATTGGTTATGACTCAGGTAACGACAAGACTCCAAACATGTCCAGTTCCCTTTCTTACAAGCAGACCGACGGAACCGAGGACAAGTACGTGGATATGACCTACTACGCACAGGCAAACTACAACTATGCAGAGCGCTACTATCTCTTGGCAGCCCTCGCTATGGATGGTTCGTCCAAGTTCGGTGTCGATGCTAAGAACGGCATCAAGATTGGCAAGTACGCATGGGGCTTCTTCCCATCCGTTGCCGCTGCATGGGTCATCAGCAACGAGCCTTGGTATCGCATCAAGGGTATTGACTTCCTCAAACTCAATGTGGGCTTCGATATGCTCGGAAACGACGATGTCAACTCACAGGTGTCCCGCACCTATTTCGTGGCTGGCAAGATGTTCAACAGCATTTCTGGTAAGACCCTCGGCAATATCGGTAACACCAAGTTGCAGTGGGAAACCACCAACCGCCTCACCGCTGGCATCCAGCTCGCCGCTGCCAAGAACCGCATTCAGTTTGGCATCAACTACTTCCGTAGCACCACCCGCAACCTCCTTTCGCTCAATGCCCTCTCTTATCTCACGGGTATGAACACCAACTGGACCAACGGTGGTAAACTCACCAACGAAGGCTTTGATGCCAACTTCAACCTGCGTCTCATTTCTACCAAGAACTGGACATGGTCGCTCGGAGCCAGCATCGGTCACTACAAGAACCAGATTAAGGAATTGCCAAACGGCTCTCAGTCCTTCACTACCGACCTCTATGGTGGCACTATCATCAGTCGAGTAGGACAGGCAGCAGGTATGTTCTATGGCTACAAGACCGATGGCGTCTTCGCTACTACGGCAGAAGCAGCTGCAGCAAACCTCTATCAGGTTTCCTCCACAGGTCTTCGTCAGTACTTCGGGGCAGGCGACATGAAGTTCGTCGATACCACCAAGGACGGTATCATCAACGATGCCGACCGTCAGGTGATTGGCGACCCTAATCCTGATGCTTACGGAAACATCTTCACGAAGCTCACCTTCAAGCACTTCACCCTCGATGCCGTGTTCAACTACTCATTGGGTAACGACATCTACAACTATCAGCGTAGCATCGTTGAAGGTGGTAAGAACTTCTACAACCAATCCACTGCCATGCTCCACCGTTGGACTTACGAAGGTCAGAAAACCGACATCCCTCATGCCACTTACCTCGACGAGATGGGCAATAGCCGCTTCTCCGACCGTTGGATTGAGGATGGCAGTTATCTCCGTCTGAAGAATGTCACCCTGTCCTACGACATCCCTATCAGCAACACCTATCTGCAGGGTATCACCATCTGGGCAGCGGGCAACAACCTCTTCACCCTCACCCGCTATCTCGGTTCCGACCCAGAGTTCGCTCAGAGCAACACAGTCCTCGGACAAGGTATCGACCGCGGTCTTCTCCCTCTCGGACGTAACTTCTCCCTCGGTGTGAAGATTAAACTCTAACAGTTAAATGAAGAATGAAGAATGAAGAATGAAAAATGAAAATTACACTTCAAATTCTCATTCATCATTCCCGTTCCTCACTCTTCATCAATTCCAACATAAAATAACATCATTATGAAGTACAACAATATTTCGAAGATTAGGAAATTCATTGGAGTGTTTCTCACATTCTTCATTCTTCATTCTTCATTCTTCATTTTCACGGCTTGCACCGAGCCTGAGTCCAGCTTAGTGGAATACTACGAGGACAACAACCTCAACACGCCAAACGACACCGTGTATTCCGTCTTGGGCATCATCAACAAGATTCAGAAGCTGGCTGACCGCACCGTCCTCTTGGGTGAAATCCGAGGCGACCTCTCTGAAATCACTGAGAATGCCTCCACCGACCTCCAGCAGTTGGCAAACTTCACGGCTGGTGTCGATAATGCCTACAACGAGGTGTCGGACTACTATGCCGTCATTCAGAACTGCAATTTCTACCTCTCCCGTGTCGATACCATGCTCAGCAAGCGAGGCGAACGTGTCTTTGCCCGTGAGTACGCAGCAGTGAAGGCATTCCGTGCATGGACCTACCTCCAGCTCGCCATCCACTATGGCAGCGTGCCTTTCGTCACCCAACCTATCCTCACCGAGAAGGAGGGCGACGTGAGCCTCTATCCTAAGTACGACATCCAGCAGATTGCCAACTACTTCATCACCGACCTGGCTCCGTATGTCGATGTGAAGGCACCTGAGTGGGGAAGTATGAATTCACTCCCATCGGCACGCTTCTTCATCCCTGTTCGTGTGCTCTTGGGCGACCTCTGCCTCTGGAGCGGACGCTATCAGGAGGCTGCCAAGTACTACCACGACTACTTCACCGTTTTGGGCAACACCCGTCCATTAGGCATCTCTCGCATTCAATGGGCAGACTACGACTTCACATCCACAATGAGTGGTTACACCTCTGCTTTCTCCCGCGGTAGTGATGAAACCCTCTCCTACATCCCAATGGAGACATCCGAGTACAACGGCATCATCAGCTTGCTTCCTGACGTGTTCAACTCCACGGAAGACAACAACTATTTCTTCCAGGTCACTGCGTCCAATGCGCTCAAGCAACTCTCTCGTTCGCAGCGCTACACGCTGGTTTACACCAACGCCACCACGCAGACGATTGACACCATCTGTCCTCCCGACACGCTCGTCTATGAGAACGAAAACCTTCGTGGCGACCTTCGCCTCTATTCCGTCCTCTCGCAGCGTTCTTCGGGTACCATCAACACCAACTACTCCAGCATCCGACAGACCAACAGCAAGTTCCCAACCAGTGCTAACAGCAACAGAAACAGTGTGACGCACCAGCTCATCCTGCCTACCGTCACCACCTATCGACTTGCTCCTGTCTATCTGCGCTATGCTGAGGCACTCAATCGTGCTGGCTATCCTGAATCAGCGTTTGCCGTACTGAAGTGGGGTATCAATTCCATCACCCTCGAGCGTGGCTATATCAGTGCTGCCGAACAAGCACGTGCAGGCGAACTCATCCAGTATAGCCAATACACCTTCACGCGCGAGAACACCATCGGTATTCATTCCCGTGGTTGTGGCGATGCCGATGCTGACTCCACCTATATCATCCCTTCGCTTCCATCCCGCAACGACTCCATCCTCTTTGTGGAGAACCTCCTTGTGGATGAAATGGCACTCGAAGAGAGTTTCGAAGGACTTCGCTTTGCCGACCTTCAGCGCATCGCCCTCCATCGCGACGACCCAGCTTTCCTCGCCGACAAGATTGCCCGTCGTTCCGGCACCTTCAATGCAGCCCTCTTCCAGAAGCTCAGCGATAAGAAGAGCTGGTATCTTCCATTGGAATAATTCCTACATAATACAAGACGAAGGCGGGGTCTAATGCAACATGGCATTAGACCCCGCCTTCGTTATTCTTTTGCTGGGATACAGAGATAAAATGTGTGAGCCACTCAAACCAATGGTTTGCTAAAAGGATGCTATTATGGAAATAACATTTTATATTATACAGCCACACCTGTGCGCATCACTTCGCGATAGATGGGGGTGTCCT
>OMTC01000171.1 GCA_900313845.1 uncultured Prevotellaceae bacterium | reverse complement strand
TGAAACTTGAAACTTGAAACTTGAAACGGCGCTTGCGCCTTGAAACTCTCTTATATGTTGCGCGTAGGAATCACAGGAGGAATTGGAAGCGGAAAGTCTTTCATTTGCAAAATCTTGCAAGCAAAAGGATTTCCCGTGTATGATTGTGATACCGAGGCAAAGCGTTTGATGGTAGAAAATGAGGGAATTATTCAAGGACTGACATCGCTGGTGGGTGAAGATGCCTATCTCTTTGATGCGGAGAATCGAGCCATTCATCTGAATAAACCAGTCATTGCGCAATATCTGTTTGCATCGTCCGAAAACACGCTGAAAATCAATTCCTTGGTTCATCCTCAGGTGAAAGCCGACTTTCTGAATTGGACACTTCGCCAAAACAGCGACATAGTCTTTATGGAGTCAGCCATTCTTTACGAGGCACATTTTCAGGATGTTGTGGATTACACGATTCTCGTTACAGCACCATTAGACGTGAAATTGGAACGAGCCATGCTTCGAGACCATGCCACTCGTGAGCAGATAGAAAGTCGAATGCGTCAGCAACAAGATGAAAACAACATCATTGCTCTGGCAGACCATATCATTTTGAATGATGGAGTAGCCGATGTGCAAACTCAAGTCGATCATATCATAAACGAAATCCGTAAATCCTTAAATAGTAAATCCGTAAATTAGTAAATCCGTAAAATAGTAAATCTTTTTATGCTTAAAACAATTTTAGCCATTACAGGCAAACCAGGACTTTTCAAGTTCGTGAATCGTGGAAAAAACATGCTCATCGTTGAATCACTGGATGCAGCGAAGAAGCGTCAACCTGCTTATGCAACAGATAAGGTAGTTGCACTTTCCGATATTTCCATTTACACCAATGATGATGCCGAAGTACCATTGGCAAGTGTGTTTGAAAACATCAAGAAGGAGTACGAAGGAAAGAAAGTGGACCTCTCCCCAAAGAAAGCATCGCAGAACGAAATCATTCAGTTCTTCACGAAGGCACTCCCTACATACGACACCGACCGCGTGCATGTAAGCGATATGCGCAAGGTGCTTGCATGGTACAATATCCTTATCGAGAACGACATCACTGAGTTTGAAGAAAAGGAGGAAGCAGCAGAAGCAAAAACTCCAGCAGAGGAGAAGACAGAAGCAAAAGCATAATCAACGAGCCACATTTTCAATCAGATACATAAGCGAGGGATTCATTCTCTCGCTTTTTTTGTGTTCAATCCTTTCGAACACGCTGAAATAACATAGGGACGCTACTCATACGCTACAGGGACGCTACTCATACGCTACAGGGACACTACTCTTACGCTACAGGGACAGTACTCTTACGTTATAGGGGTTTCACTTCATCGCTATAGGGGTTTCACTTCATCGCTATTGGGGATTCACTTCATCGCTATTGGGGACAAACTCAAGTTAATCCCCTATAAATATTTCGTCATTCCCCAATAGAAATTTTCATCTGCTTTTATAGAAACATCCTGAATTCCAAATTAGGCTTTTCGAACTATGCTTATCACTAATTCATACAGTACATTGCAAATCATACAAGTTATGAAAAGACACGTTTTTCTTATCATAAAATAAATGATTTGTAACATTCTGAAAAATAATTACTTTATTATTGAATTTTTTTTGAAAAATATTTTGTTTGTATTGGAAAAAACTATAATTTTGCACCGAAAACAAAAATCTGTTATCTAGTCCAGAAAGAAAAACAAGAAGAACACCTAAATGGAAAGACAAGTAAATCCATACGTTTCAGTAGATTGTGTACTCCTCGGTTTCGATGGCACACAACTGAATGTTCTGATTGTGCGGCAGAAGGAGAGTGGCAACGATGATAATTCCACTAACAACTACAAATTGCCGGGCAGTTTGATATATATGGATGAAAATCTTGATGAGGCAGCTAAACGTGTTTTGAAGCAATTGACAGGACTTGTGCAGATTCGCATGGTTCAGTTCCGAGCTTTTGGCGATGCCAAGCGTCTTGCTAATCCTAACGATACAGTTTGGTTGGAGCGGTTCCATCATCTGGAGCATCATTTGGAGCGAATCGTAACGATTGCATATCTTTCTCTTTTGCGTATCGACAGGAAGCGTGAGAACTTGCAGAAGGACTATGATGCACAATGGACTCCCATCAGTGAAATTCCACAGTTGGCTTTCGACCACAACGAAATTGTGGATGAAGCCATCAAGACTGTACAAAGAATCACTTCTACGAACCCAACCCAGATTTTTGATTTGCTTCCTCGAAAGTTTACTGCCGCACAACTCCACACTGTTTATCAGGCGGTGACAGGAAAATCGATTGATTTCAGAAATTTCCATAAGAAGATTCAATCCATGCCTTACGTTGTGCAACTTGAAGAGAAAGAGCAGGGTGTGAATCATCGAGCAGCACATTACTTCAAGTTCGACAGAAAAAAAGCAGTGAAAAATTGACATTTATAAAATAAAAAGTAAAAATTAATATGTATTTATTAGGTTACGACGTAGGTACATCTTCAGTGAAAGCTTCGCTGGTAGATGTTGAAACAGGAAAATGTAAGGCTACATGCTTCTTGCTTCTGGCCTGAAAAAGAAGCTCCAATCATTGCTAACAAACCAGGTTGGGCTGAACAGGAGCCTGAGATGTGGTGGGAAAACCTGAAAGTTGCCACATCGAAAATCATGGCTGAAAGCGGTGCGAAAGCTGATGAGGTGAAGGCAATAGGTATCAGCTATCAGATGCACGGATTGGTATGTGTGGATAAGGATGGCAAGGCTCTTCGTCCAAGTATCATCTGGTGTGAGGGACGTGCAGTGCCATACGGAAATGCTGCTTTCGATGCTATCGGTGCTGAGAAGGCGCTTTCTCATCTGCTGAATTCACCAGGCAACTTCACTGCTGCTAAGCTGGCATGGGTGAAGGAGAATGAGCCTGCTCTCTATGAGAAGATTTACAAGATTATGCTTCCAGGCGACTACATCGCAATGAAACTGAGTGGTGGTGCGATGAACACTACGATTTCTGGTCTGTCGGAAGGTATTTTCTGGGATTTCAAGGAGGGTAAGGTGAGTGATGACGTGATGAACTATTTCGGTTTCTCTCGCGACCTCATCGCTGACATTGTTCCTACATTTGCTGTTCAGAGCACGGTTTGCAAGGAAATTGCTGATGAACTCGGACTTGCTGAGGGTACTCCAATTTCTTACCGCGGAGGTGACCAGCCAAACAATGCACTTTCTCTCAATGTGATGAATCCTGGTGAGATTGCTGCTACAGGTGGTACTTCGGGTGTTGTCTATGGTGTGCTGGGTGAAGTGAACTACGACAAGCTCTCGCGTGTGAATACATTTGCACATGTGAATCACACTCCTGAACTCACTCGCCTCGGTGTGCTCCTCTGCATCAATGGTACTGGTATCCTGAATGCTTGGATGCGTCGCAATGTGGCACCAGAAGGCATTTCCTATAGCGAGATGAATGTACTTGCTGACACTGTGGAAATTGGTTCTAATGGTTTGAGTATCATTCCTTTCGGAAATGGTGCAGAGCGCATTCTTCAGAACAAGGAAATTGGTTGTTCTATTCATGGACTCAATTTCAATATCCACACCAAGGCTCATTTGCTTCGTGCCGCACAGGAAGGTATTGTATTCTCCTTCAAGCAGGGTATCGACATTATGCAAGATATGGGTATGTCTATCACGAACATTCATGCTGGACATGCAAATATGTTCCTCAATCCTATGTTCCGCAGAACGCTTGCTTCAGTTACAGGTGCAACTATCGATCTCTACAACACAGATGGTTCCGTTGGTGCTGCTAAGGGTGCAGGTATTGGTGCTGGCATTTATAAGGATAATAATGAGGCATTTGCAACACTCGAGCATGTGGCAACTGTTGAACCAGACTTGAAGAATCAGCAGGCTTATCTCGATGCATACGCTCGCTGGTCTGAATGTCTTAAGAAAGAACTTTAATCATATTATTTAAATAAATTATTAACATTCAATATTCACTTTTTTAATTAACTAAAATTATGGCAAAAGAATTTTTTCCAGAGATTGGTAAAATCAAGTTTGAAGGTAAGGACTCTAAGAATCCTATGGCATTCCACTACTATGATGCAGAAAAGGTAATCCTCGGCAAGCCAATGAAGGATTGGTTGCGTTTCGCAATGGCATGGTGGCACACACTCTGCGCTGAAGGTGGCGACCAGTTTGGTGGTGGTACTAAGAAGTTCCCTTGGAACGAGGGTTGCTGCGCAGTAGAAATCGCTAAGCAGAAGGCTGACGCAGGTTTCGAAATCATGCAGAAGCTCGGTGTTCCTTATTTCTGCTTCCACGATGTTGACCTCGTAAGCGAAGGCAACTCTGTTGAGGAGTATGAGGCAAACTTGAAGGCAATCGTTGCTTATCTCAAGGAGAAGATGCAAGAGACTGGCATCAAGCTGTTGTGGTCAACTGCAAACGTATTCGGTAATGCTCGCTACATGAATGGTGCAAGCACAAACCCTGATTTCGATGTTGTTGCTCGTGCTATCGTTCAGATCAAGAACGCTATCGATGCTGGTATTGAACTCGGTGCTGAAAACTATGTATTCTGGGGCGGTCGTGAAGGTTACATGTCTCTCCTCAACACTGACCAGAAGCGTGAGAAGGAGCACATGGCTACTATGCTCACTATGGCTCGCGACTATGCACGTGCTAAGGGCTTCAAGGGTACATTCCTCATCGAGCCTAAGCCAATGGAGCCTTCTAAGCATCAGTATGATGTTGACACTGAGACTGTTATCGGTTTCCTCCGTGCTCACAACCTCGACAAGGACTTCAAGGTAAATATCGAAGTAAACCACGCTACTTTGGCAGGTCACACCTTCGAGCACGAACTCGCTTGTGCAGTTGACGCTGGTATGCTCGGTTCTATCGACGCTAACCGTGGTGACTATCAGAATGGCTGGGATACTGACCAGTTCCCAATCGACCAGTTCGAACTCGTTCAGGCTATGATGCAGATTATCCGCAATGGTGGTCTTGGCACAGGTGGTACTAACTTCGATGCAAAGACTCGTCGTAACTCTACTGACTTGGAAGACATCTTCATCGCTCACATCAGCGGTATGGATGCTATGGCACGTGCTCTTGAAAGCGCTGCTAAGCTTCTTGAGGAATCTCCATACAAGAAGATGCTCGCTGAGCGTTATGCTTCCTTCGACAGCGGTATTGGTAAGGACTTCGAGGATGGCAAGTTGACTCTCGAGCAGGCTTACGAATATGGTAAGAAGGTGAATGAGCCTAAGGTTACTTCGGGTAAGCAGGAACTCTACGAGGCAATCGTTGCTATGTATGCATAATCGGATATCTAATTCCTATATTGTATGAAAAGAAAGGAGGATGCATCTTTGGTGGTGCATCCTCCTTGTGTAATAGATAAAAGAAAAGCGCTTTATTTCTTCTGCCAGATGTGAATGTCGGAAAAACTTACTGCTGCTTGATTGTCCGAATAGGTAGTTTGATAGATTCCTACGTTGAGAGCACCTTTGCAGAAGGATTGAATCATACGGGTATCTGCTAAATTCATTTCAGTCCAAACCTTTCCATCAGCACTTGTCAAGAACTTGAGTTTTCCATTGATACGCTGAATCTGCAGATATGGATCGTAGTTCCACCCTTTATTGTTAGGGTACTGAGGACGTAAACGACGTGAAACTACGGTGAGCATATTTCCACAATTATACAAAGGGAAAACACCTAATTGGATGAGGGATTGAGTTCCATCTGCTTCCTTTCTCTGCAACAGTATTCCTCCTTCATTGTAAGCAGGAGTGTTTCGACGTTCTGCTCCTGTTAAGCCAGTTACTTTGCATTGTAGAATAAAATCTCCATCCACTTCTACGGATTCAATAGGTCCATTTGTTGCTGGGTCGGCACCTAAGTTACTTCCTTTTGATTCCAATGTGATGATGCCATCTTTTGCTTTGGCTTGGATGCTGGTAGCAACATCAGTGAATTGCTTCTTATTGATTTTCAGTTTTTGAGAAAGAATAGGGACTTCATACCCGAACACATCTTTTACTTTTGCATAAACACTTGCACCATCCACACTGAGAATCGTGCTGCTTTGACTGATGGTTTGAGAAGAATGGAGAGAGGTGTCGTTATTTCCAGAAGCAAAAGTGAAATCATAGATGCCACTTTCAAGTGCTTTACCAGTTTCATCACAAATTGTTGCTTCAACGAGATTTGGAGAAAGAGGAGACACTTGCAATGAAAGCTTTTGATTTCGAAGAGGACTTGTTTCTGCCATCTTTGCCAATTCTTCGTTGCTGAATGATTTGCTTAATTTCATTTCAGCAAGAACATCTTCTGCAGAAAAAGCATAATCATAAAGACGCAATGAATGCAGATAACCTGTGAAAGGGCTACTTCCTCGTGCTGAAGCACCAATTGTGACAGTTTCGCCAGGTCGGAGCATCAGGAAAATGTTCTTCTCACTCACCAGCTTTCCATCACAATAGATTCTTTCATTGAATCCATCGAAATTTACCACCCAGTGTTGCCAAGTATTTGCTTTCACTGCTTGAGGAGCACCTGCGTTTTCGAAAGAAGCATTATGAGCAATGATTCCCTCTGCACGACTTGTTCCATTTCTGAGTTCTATCGTTGCAAGGTCATTCCCTGCAGGCATGAATTGTGCAACAGTTTCTATTTCAGATGGGTCGGGATTCAGAATCCATGCTGCCACTGTGTATGGAGCGTTATACGTAAGTGTCTTTAAATGGCATGGCATGGAAATGGTGTGCTGTCCATCGAAACGGAATGCAGCCTTTCCATCTTTTGGAACAATTGAAACACCTTGCAAATTGCTTCCTAATTGATAGTTCGAAGCATCGAGGGAGAAGAGTGGGGAGCGAGAAATTGTTCCATTCTTCATGTTTCTCTCCGAAAGCTCAATGTCCTTCTTATGTATCCAAGGATAGCCTGCCAAGATTGCACTCTCATCCAATTCAGGTTGAGGGAGCAACGCCAATGGGTCTGCATTTTTCTTAGCACGATATACTTTTACGTTCCAAATGGCAGGGAAGTGTCCATTTTTTTGAGTGTCAGTAATAGTAATGCGAATAAATCTTGCAGAAGCAGGCTTAGCTTTCACTCCTTTCTCTTGATAACCCTCACATACATCTATCATTGGAGAACCTTGCTGAGTGTTCTGGGTTTTATCAGCAAACAACGTCCAATTTGTTCCATCATTCGATATTTCAATCTTGTATTGATAGAAGAATGTAGCATACTCAAATTGGGTGAAGATTTCATTGAATTGTTTCACTTCTCCCAAATCGAGCTGTAACCAAGCAGGGGTCTTAGCATGAGTGCCTCTCCAATCATGTCCTGCTGAAGCAGCACGCCAAAGTGTGCCGTTGTTATCATCTACGGCATATTCTGGTTTGAACCACTCTGAATAAGTGGAAGAGGCGGTTAC
>OMTC01000216.1 GCA_900313845.1 uncultured Prevotellaceae bacterium | reverse complement strand
TATCTGCAGGAAGACCTTGGCAGCACATCCCTCTTCGACTTCATCCGACGGGGTAGGGAATCCGATGGAAAGTACGACGGCATGGAGGAAATCATGCTTCAGCTCGTGATTTCCGAACTACCCCAATTCCAGTTCGAAGCCGCATCGGAATATGTCTATGAGCAATGCTATCCTACCAAGTATTTCGATGAAACGAGCATCATGTTCGACCTCAACTACTTCAAATATTGCTACTTGAAGCTCACGGGCGTAGAGTTCCATGAGATACGTCTAGAGGAGGATTTCCGTCGTCTCTGTGCCGATTTGTTGGCAGTGAAGGAAGTGGGCTTCATGTATCGGGATTTTCAGGCACGCAATGTGATGCTGAAAGAAGGACGTCCCTTCTATATTGATTTCCAGGGAGGCCGACGCGGTCCCATCTACTACGATGTGGCATCCTTCCTTTGGCAAGCATCCGCGAAGTATTCCGATGAACTCCGACAGAAACTGATTGACCAATACATCACTTCCGCACGTTGCTACATGGAGATTGACAAGAAGGACTTCATGCAGAAGCTCCATCTCTTTGTCCTCTTCCGCACCCTCCAAGTGCTCGGTGCATACGGCTTCCGAGGACTGTGGGAGAAAAAACAACATTTCATCGACAGCATCCCCCAAGCCCTTCAAAACCTCTCCCATTGCATCGCCCACGGCAGTTGTGACGCATACCCTTACCTGAAAGAAATATCTCTCTTATTAATAGACGAAAACTCAAAAACTCAAAAACTTAAAAACTCAAAAACTAAATTAATTTCTGCTCTACTCGCATCTGACACCACCTATTGCAAGAAGTCCGACACGCCACTCGTCGTAGATGTCTATAGCTTCTCCTATAAGAAAGGCATACCAGAAGATGCGAGTGGAAATGGAGGAGGATATGTGTTTGATTGTCGCAGCACCCACAACCCAGGGCGTTATGAGCAATACAAGCAGATTACAGGACTCGACCAGCCCGTGATTGATTTCTTGGAGGAAGACGGAGAAATCCTCACATTCCTCGAATCCGTTTATCGATTAGTCGATTTCCATGTGCAACGATTCATCGACCGAGGATTCTCCCATCTCATGCTTTCCTTTGGATGCACAGGAGGACAGCATCGTAGTGTCTATTCCGCCCAGCATGTGGCAGAGCATATCCACCACAAATTCGGCATCGAAGTCCACATCCACCACCGCGAACAAAACCTCAATTTCGTGCTGAAAAACGTTTAACAGTAACGTTTAAAGTTTAACGAAATTACAGGTTTGGCTTACGCCGAGCTGAAAGTTCGAGTAATTCGTGGTTTTAATAAAACATATTATTTCTTGATATAATTATTCCAATTATTCTAATTTCTTTCCTTAAAAGAACTCAAATACTTAAATACTTATGAAAAACGTTAGTTTTTCTACATTAATTCTTGCTGCAGGACTTGGCACACGCCTCAAGCCCCTGACAGATACGATGCCAAAGGCATTGGTCCCCGTAGCTAACAAACCCCTTCTGGAGCATCTCATTGACCGCCTGAAAGCCAACGGATGCACAGACATCGTCGTGAATGTCCACCATTTCGCACAGCAAATCATAGATTTCTTGGCAGAAAAACAAGATTTCGGCATACATATCCAAGTCAGCGATGAGCGAGACCAACTCCTTGAAACGGGAGGAGCCATCAAGAAGGCGGGACCGTTATTCACAGATGGAAAACCATTTCTTGTCCACAATGTCGATATATTCCACAATCTCGATTTGCATGCATTCTACCACACTTATTCCACCCAGGCAGATGCCGTTCTTTTGGTGAGTCAGCGAGACACCCAGCGCTATCTGCTTTTCAATGATTGTGATGAATTGGTGGGATGGACCAACATCAAAACAGGAGAAGTGAAGAGTCCGTTCCTATCCGTGGAGTCCGACATCACTCCCTATCGCAAACTGGCATTTTCAGGCATACATATATTCTCCCCCTCACTTCTTCCCGACATGGCATCATGGCAGGACCGCTTCTCCATCATCGACTTCTACCTCCAGTCATGTGCTACACATCGAATCATAGGAGTGGAAAAGGATGATTTACGATTGTTGGATGTAGGCAAAATCGATTCACTGTCTATAGCCGAAGAATTTTTTCAAAGTTCCATGAATTTGGTATAGTTCGATGATGCTAACACCTGTAGGAAGGAATCAGCTTTTCCCTTCCTTATTGTGGATGCACCCTAACCTGATAAGGGACATACTCCCACGCTATAGGCTCACCACTCCCACGCTATAGGCTCACCACTTACACGCTATAGGCTCACCACTTACACGCTATAGGGGACTGACTTCAACGCTATAGGGGATTGACTTCCGTGAATCCCTTATGTACGTGAAATAATAAAGGTGCTCTACCTTGATGGGGAGCACCTTTGTGTGATGTGAAAACCTGTCTGCGATTTTCACATAAGCTGTCGGAACTGGATGGTTAATCGAGTCCAAAGAGGATTTTGAGACCACCATCCACTCCACTGAATCCCATGAATGCCATGGAAAGCAATGCTGCGGTGACAAGCGCGATTGGCATTCCATCCATCGCCTTTGGCACTTTCGTCATGGAGAGCTGCTCGCGAAGTCCTGCGAAGATAACCATGGCGAGGTAGAAACCGAGTGCTGTGGAAACTGCATAAACTACACCTTGCAAAAGATTGTAGTCCTTCTGTATCACGAGGATTGCCACACCGAGGATGCAGCAGTTGGTGGTGATGAGCGGAAGGAACACGCCCAATGCCTGATAGAGGCTTGGGGACACCTTCTTGAGGATGATCTCCACCATCTGAACGAGTGCTGCGATGACGAGGATGAAGGCAATGGTCTGAAGGTATGCGAGTCCGTTAGGGTCGAGCACAAACTTCTGGATGAGATAGGTTACGATGGTGGCTAAGGTCAATACAAAGGTAACAGCAAGTCCCATACCAGAAGCGGTAGATACTTTCTTCGACACGCCGAGGAATGGACAGATGCCAAGAAACTGGGACAGGACAATGTTGTTAACGAATATCGCTGTGATGAAGATAAGTATGTATTCCATAATTCTTATTTTTTACTCCTTAATTGATTGACAATGGCAATGAGGTAGCCGAGGGCGAGGAAAGCACCTGGCGCAAGCACGAAGAGGAGCATTCCATAGTTCTCGCCCTGGAGCGTGACTCCGAAGATGGCACCTGCTCCGAGGAATTCACGAACTGCACCGAGAAGGGTGAGCGCGAGGGAGAATCCGATGCCGATACCAATACCATCGAAGATGGACTCTACTGGACCGTTCTTCGCTGCGTATGCCTCTGCACGTCCGAGGATGATACAGTTAACCACGATGAGCGGGATGAAAAGTCCGAGTGACTTATCTACTTCGGGTGCGTATGCCTTGATGACCATCTGGAGGATGGTGACGAGGGAGGCAATGACCACGATGTAGGATGGGATGCGCACCTTATCAGGAACGAGGTTCTTGATGAGGGAGATGATGAGGTTGGAAAGGATGAGCACTGCCGTGGTGGCAAGTCCCATGGAGAGTCCGTTGAATGCGGATGCGGTGGTTCCGAGGGTTGGACACATACCGAGGAGAAGCACGAAGGTTGGGTTCTCGTCGATGACACCGTTCTTAAATATCTTTAAGTACTTGTTCATAGTTGTTTCTCCTTTCTCTTAGTTTTTTGCCTGGGTTGTTGCACCTGTATTGGCATCTGTGACACAAACATTGTCGTAGGCGTTCTTGATGGCAAGCAGGAAAGCACGGGAGGTGATGGTGGATGCGGTGATGGCATCGATGTCGCCACCATCCTTGCTGACAGTGAAATTCACCTTGCCTGGGTTCTTTCCTACCACCGTGCGCTTTTCGCCATTTTCCTTCTGGAACCAGTCGCCTGCCTTGGCACCGAGTCCTGGAGTCTCTGCATGCTCAAGAATTGTGTAACCAAGGATATTACCCTTGGGGTCGAAACCTACGAGAACCTTAAGGTCGCCACCGAAACCGCCTGTGGTGCTCTCAACGGCTGCACCGAGATAGTTCTCCTTAGCATCATTCGTATTGTAAATAAT
>OMTC01000213.1 GCA_900313845.1 uncultured Prevotellaceae bacterium | reverse complement strand
TGAGATGACAGACTCAATGTCTTTCACTTCGAAATAGTCGCTGGTGGAGTGGTCCTTTGGTGCAAACTGCTCCACAACAGGTCCCTGCGAGAAAGCCACATTGTCCTTATAGGCAGAGATAATCTTGTTAGGATTCTCCTGAGTGGTCTTCTTAATCATAGAGAAGAGCGACGACTCCTTCTCTTCGCCATCAATGATGAAGGTGCCACCAAAAATCTTGTGGCGGCAATGCTCAGAATTGATTTGTGCAAAACCGAACACCTCCGAGTCGGTCAGTTTTCTGCCGAGTTGTCCTTCCACCTTGTGGAGATACTCGATTTCCTCTGGACTCAGTGCCAGTCCTTCCTGCTCGTTGTATTCCTCCAAGTTCTCGATGTGGAGAATAGGAGCAGGCTCGATGTTCACCGTGAAAATGTTCTGGTCGAGACCTTTGTACATGCGCTGAAGCATAGGGTCGAACTCAGCGTCCTCACTTGCCACAGGGAAGTATTCCTCAATGCGCTGAACACCCTTGATTGCCATGTTCTGCGTAATTTCCACGGCATTCGTACTCCACGGAGTAATCATTTCGCGACGTGGACCTACAAAAAAGCCATCAAGTGTTTGCGACAGTTCTTCTTTTGCCTCACCATAAAGCCAGCAAAGTTCCGACTTCTCATCAGCTGTCAGTTCGTGATCCACACTCGTAGCAATCACGCTCTGCGCTGGTGTTCTGAAAAAGTAAATCATTCTGAATGAAAAAAATAACGTTATAATGAAAACTTCAGTGCAAAGGTACGGATAAAATTTCACATAATCCCCATTTCTCCCAACTTTTCTATACAAAACCTAAAGTGTGAAGCGACATCGTCACAACCTAAACAAAAGCATTGGCGTTAGCAAGGATAAATGCCAGCGCCAATGCTTTTACTTTTTAATTTTTAATTTCAATTTACTCAAGTCCTCCCAAGAGCGCTACCAAGGTAGCATTCCAGTTGATGGCGATTTCGTTGGAAGCATACGAGCCCATATTGTCAAGGAACGATTCGTCAGGCTGTTTGGAAGGATATTTCAGGCCCGAAGCAAGGTCTTGCTGACCTGGATTTGGTCCACCTGCCAAGAGTCCTGGCACTGGATCAACGATACCATCGGCCTCTGACACACGATGATGTGGATGCATCACCCTCTTCGTGCCGAATCCCGTCACGTAGCAATAGCCCGTGGCATTCCTACCCAACACATATTCCATATTTTGCAAAGCTCCCTTCAGATATTTCTTATCCTTCGTCAACTGGTGTGCGTAAAGCATCATCACACCATCCCCACAGAATTTCTCTGCCAAGCAGCCCCAACCGTAGTCACGAGGACTGTTGCCCGATGGAGTTTGGAAGCACGAAGTGGCTGTCCTGTCAAGGAGTGCATCGCAGAACGACAAGAGTTGAGTGCGGAATTGTTGTGCCATAGCTGCTGAAGGCTGATGTGCCAACCAACTGAACACACCCAGTGTCGATACCATGCCCCAAGTAGGTGTGCCCACCCAACGAGGCTGATATTGCTTGGCATCGTCCGCATATTGTTCGTTCTTCGTCAAGAAATAAAGCTCGGTAGCAGCCCAGAACCATTCGTCGTTTGCATTGCCATCGCCGTAGGTTCCAGTGCTGACTGCAGGCTGGAACTTCTTGTTCATCTCGTCTTGATTATAGAAATGGCGAGGGTTCTTCTTCGCCCATTCGTAAGCCGACTTCGCAGCCTCCTGTGCCTTCTGAGCGAAATCAGGATAATCAGGATTCTGTGCATAAATACGTGCTGCCTGTGCCATCACCGCAGCAAAGTCGAGCGTGGCAGTCGTGGATTTCTGCACCACATAGCGCTGCTGCTTGCAGTCGGTTGGCATGATGAAACCCTCGAAGTTAGGTGTCGTCAACTTATGATAAACACCACCATCAGCAGGGTCCTGCATGGTGAGCATCCACTTCAAGTTATACATCAATTCGTCCAAGAGGTCGGTCGTTTGGTTGTTGCTCTCAGGGATATTCACCTTGATGGCATCGAACTTCGCCTTGTTCATCTCGTAGGAATCGAGCATGATACCGATGGAAAATGCCGAATTCACGATGTATTTGTTGTAGTCGCCAGCATCATACCAGCCCCAAGGCGAGGAAATGACTGTTCCTGCAGGACGACTTTCCGATGCTGCCGAAGGATGCACTTTCACTTGTGTGTCGGGATGTCCTAACGGACGAGCGAACTGCCCTGCATACTTGGCATCAATCGCCATACCCGAACGAATCAGATAGAATGCCTTGATGGAAGCCTTTGTCAACTCCTGCAACGCCTGTGGTTGAATCGTGAACGAGGCCGAGAATTTACCCGATTTCATCGAGTATTTTCCAGGTTTTGTCAAAGCTGAGAAATCCACCACAGTACGCTCCTTGCCAGACCAAGGTGACTTGGCAATACGCAAGAATTTGGGTTGAATTCCTACCGCCTTACCACTCGCATCCACAATCTTCACACTGCCCACATCAACAGTCCCCTCAATGGTAGCTGTTTTCTCTTGGTTGGGACTCATCCCCACTTGATTCAAACGTATTTGTGCCGATGCACTCGCACATTGCAGCATCATGGCTGCCAAAAGAAAGTTGATTTTCATGAGTATTTTTTAAGTTTTTAAGTTTTTGAGTTTTTAAGTTTTTGAGTTCTCGCGGAGTTGTTTTCATTCTTCATTCTCCTCCCCTCGGGGAGGCTGGGAGGGGGCCTTCTTTTCCTACATCTGTCCGCTCTCAATGAGCAAGATGCAACGCTCCGTGAGTCGATCATCCACATCGGGGTCGTACTCCTTCTTCAGACTTGCTCCAAAGATTGTGGCAAAGGCATTCCAAAAGCCCGCCTTGAAACCGCCCATGTACGTCTTAATCAACTCATACGACGTCTGATTGCACTGACGGTCAATCAGTTTGATAAGCAGTTTTCCCTGCGAGAAAGTCAGTTTCTTCAAGCGAGGTTTGTACTCTTTCATCAGTGCTTTCTCCATCTGCTTCAAATACACATCCCTCGATTTCTTGTCGGGCAAGGAATCCATGTGCTGTATCTGATGCTCGATTTCGCGCTGAATCTCCTTGGCAATCGGATACACCTTCTTGATGTTGGCAGCAATCTTATAGTATTTTTTTGCTTGTCGTTGGCTCTTAAAAACCAGTTTATCAAACACATACACATCACTCAGCACAAACCAAGGAATCATCTCACCCTTATACTCCACCTCACCCGCATATCCTATTCCATGTGTGAATATCGGAGCACCCGTCAACAACTCCGCATCCGCTTCTGAAGCCTCAACTTGGGCTGCTGCCTTCGAAATGAAGAACGAAAGAATGAGAACAAGAATCGTCAGGCCCCTATCCAGCCTCCCCGAGGGGAGGAGAAGGTCGAACCTGAAGAAAGGACGTGATGCTTGTACCTTGTCCTTTGTTCTTTGTACTTTTTTACATTCTTCGTTCTTCATTCTTAATTCTTCATTTATTTCTCGCACCAAACCACCTCTGCCACAGTAGTTCCCACTGCATTGAGGGTGTTTTTGTCGATATTTTGCAGATTGTCGAGCATGGTGTGCCAAGTGTGGCAGAAACTACCACCGTTCACACTACTACCAATCACGTCGATGCAAGGAATGCCCGACTGCATCACAGGCAGGTGGTCGTCGGTCACATAACCGCCATCCTCGAATTTGAAGAATTCGCCATAGCCCAACGATTGTGCAAAGCCCCACACCTTATCCACGAGTCGTGGTGCATTGCGCTCCGAGAACAGTTCCTTCTTGAACACCGTCTTTGGTCCACCCACCATGTCGAGCAAGATGCCGTAGCGAGCCCGATAGCCATCCATGTGGTGATGCTGTGCCCAATACTGCGAGCCCAAGCACCAAGTGCGGTCGCTTTCTTCGCGGTTTTCCTCCCAAGAAGGAGTACCACAATCCTCTGCATCCCAACAAATCAAATCCACACCGATACTCGGTGCTTGCTGTTGAATGAGTCGAGCCAATTCGAGCAGTACCCCAACTCCACTCGCACCATCATTGGCACCATCAATCGGAGTCTTATGCTTCGACTCGTCATCGTCCTGGTCCGCCCAAGGGCGCGAATCCCA
>OMTC01000022.1 GCA_900313845.1 uncultured Prevotellaceae bacterium | reverse complement strand
GTGAGTTGTGTGTCTTGCCAACTGAAGTCGATGCTTTGTGCCCATGCCCCTTGGCGGTTGGCCTGCGCATAATGCTCCACTTGCAATGCCACATTCAGGATGTGTGCAAAAACCATCTGTGCCACACTGTTTGTGCTGTAGGCAGGAATATTACACACGTCGATACCATGTTCCCGAGCCACTTTCGTATCTACCACGTTGTAACCCGTAGCAAGTACACCGATATATTTGAGTCGTGGTAATTGTTCAATTTCCGCTTTACCCAATATCACTTTGTTGGTGAGAACGATGTCAGCGTCTTTCGCACGTTCCACTGTTTCGGATGCATGGGTTCGTTCATAGACCCTCAGTTCTCCGAATGTCTTCAATCTGTCCCACGACAAGTCGCCAGGGTTGGCAGTATAGCCATCAAGGATAACGATGTTCATCATACTTTCAGAATGCGTTGTTCATTTTGATGACAAGTACACGCAGTTTTTGCGATGCTTCGCTGGTCTTCACCTTGGCAATGTGCCAGTCGCAAGGGAACATGATATTGAAAGTGCCAGGGATGGACTCGATATGCTCCAGTCGGTCGGCCTGGAAATTGTATTCCAATCGGTCGCGCTTAGGATTGTACTCGATGTTAGGGGTTGAAGTTTCGTGGTCGAGTCTGCAGAAGCCTTCCTTCCCTTTCACCACAAACATGAAGTCGATTTTCTGCCAGTGGCTCTCACTGCCCTTGCCTGCCTTGAGGTCTTCCTCCGAACACCAGTTCTCACTGTCCTCCACGCTCACGGCGAGGTTCGTGCCTGGAATCGGTTGTTTTCCGCTTGGAATGGCGAGCAAGTCGGTTTCTTCCAACCATTTGAACATTGCCTTCCATTGCTCAGGATTCTTGTGGTATTGCAGATAGAACTCCACGAGATTTACAGAAGGGGCTGGCACAGCCTTTGTGAATCCGTTTTTCCATTCCCCTTTCTTCACCCATTTGGCTGCTATTTTTTGCAGGTTCTCTGGGTATTGGTTGGTGTAAACTTGTGCGGATGCCATTGATGCAAACAGGAATCCTATCAGCATCAGTGCTGTTGTCTTGAATCTTTTCATCATTAGTAATATGTTTATTGTTAGCTTTTTACCTTGCAAAGATATTAAATGAAGAATGAAAAATGAAGAATGAAGAATGAAAAATGAAGATTTTTTATAAATGAAGACGAAAACGAAGGCATTTGACATCCAGATGGTGGTTTTGGCTTCGTCAAGCTAAAGGATTGTTTTCGTTATCGTTTTCGTGCTAAGTTAGGCTGCGCCTCGGAAAAATTCAAATAAATTTGATTTTTCGCTCGGCTTGCACTAACTTTGCAAATTGTATGGTATCAATTGATCAATTAAGTGTTGAATTCTCAGCGCGTCCGTTGTTTACGGATGTGAGTTTTGTGATTAATCCCAAGGAGCGCATTGCGCTGGTGGGAAAGAATGGAGCTGGAAAATCAACATTGCTGAAAATCATAGCAGGTATGCAACAACCTACACGTGGCTGTGTTTCGCTTCAGCGCGATGTCACGGTGGGTTATTTGCCACAGGTGATGGTGCTGAGTGATGAGCGCACGGTGATGGAGGAAGCGGAAACGGCTTTTGCTCATATCCGCGAGATGCAGGAACGAATAGAGCGACTCAACAAGGAACTGGCGGAACGCACAGACTATGATTCGGAGGACTACATGGAGCTGGTGGAACGGTTTACGCACGAGAACGACCGCTATCAGATGATGGGTGGACAGAACTATCGAGCAGAATTGGAGCGCACCTTGCAGGGACTTGGTTTCAAGCGTGAGGATTTTGACCGTCCTACAAGTGAGTTCTCAGGCGGTTGGCGCATGCGTATCGAACTGGCAAAACTTCTCTTGCAGAAGCCTGACCTTTTGTTGCTCGACGAGCCCACCAACCATCTCGACATCGGTTCGATTCAGTGGTTGGAGCAGTTCATTGCCACGAAAGCAAATGCAGTGATGCTTGTGAGTCACGACCGCGCATTTATTAATAATGTGACGAATCGTACCATTGAAATCACTTGCGGGCGCATCAACGACTATAAGGTGAAGTACGACCAATATATGGTGCTTCGTGCTGAACGTCGCGAGCAGCAGTTGCGTGCATACGAAAACCAACAGAAAGAAATACAGGAAACGAAGGATTTCATTGAACGATTCAGATACAAACCTACGAAGTCGAATCAGGTGCAGAGCCGCATGAAAGCACTCGAGAAGATGGTGCTAATTGAGGTGGATGAAATCGATACGAGTCGCTTGCATCTGAAATTTCCCCCATGCCTCCGCAGTGGCGACTATCCTTTGATTTGCAAGGAAGTTGGCAAGCGTTATGGCGAGCATCAAGTGTTTAGCGATGTGAACCTTACCATCAAGCGAGGCGAAAAAGTGGCATTCGTAGGTAATAATGGTGAGGGAAAATCCACCCTCGTGAAGTGTATCATGAATGAAATCCCTTTCGATGGTGAGTTGAAAGTGGGGCACAATGTGCAGATTGGCTATTTTGCACAGAATCAGGCTCAGTTGCTCGATGGCAATATCACTGTGTTCGACACTATCGACCGGGTAGCAAAGGGTGAAATACGACTAAAGATTCGTGATTTGCTTGGAGCATTCATGTTTGGTGGTGAGGCAAGCGACAAGTACGTGAAAGTGTTGTCGGGTGGTGAGCGCAGTCGTTTGGCAATGATTAAACTTTTGCTCGAACCCGTGAATTTCCTGATTCTCGACGAGCCGACAAACCACCTCGACATGCAATCGAAGGATGTGCTGAAGAATGCCGTGAAGGAATTCGATGGCACGGTGATTGTGGTAAGTCACGACCGTGATTTCCTTGATGGACTTGTGAGCCGCGTGTATGAATTTGGTGGTGGAAAGGTGCGTGAACACATCGGAGGTATTTATGAGTTCCTGAGAACAAAGGAACTGGAAAATGAAGGCATGACGGGCGTGGGCAACGATGTGAATCACCGTCAGGCAGAAGCAACTCCTGCCAAAGTGGAAGAAAGCGTGAAGGCAGTGTCGGCATCCGCCTTGTCCTACGAGGAAATGAAGGAGCGCAACAAGCGTATCAAGAAGGCGGAGAAGGCAGTGGCTGATTGCGAAGCCCGCATTGAAAAACTGGAGGGCGACATTGCCGCTATCGAAGCACGCCTTGCCACTCCCGAAGGTGCTACTGACATGAGCCTCTTCACTCAGCATGGCGACCTCAAAAAACAGCTTGACCAAGTGGTGGAAGAATGGGAAACCGCCTCCCTCGCGCTGGAAGAACTGAAAGGTTAGTATCCCATCAATCCCATTATTGCGAACACATTATTCATTAAATTATATACAACAATGAAACTGAAAACGATTTTATCAACAGTTGCTATGGCAGTGACAATGGCATCCTGTGTCGATGGTCAAGGCATCGGCATCAAGTTGGAGAACATGAACGATAGCGTGGCTCCAGGTACAGACTTCTATCAGTATGCTTGTGGTGGATGGATTAAGAACAATCCGCTCAAGCCTGAGTACTCTCGTTTTGGCTCGTTCGATGCAGTGGCTGAAACCAACCGCGAACAGATGAAGGAACTGATTCTTTCGTTGGCAAACGAAAAGCATGAGAAGGGTAGTGTGGCACAGAAAATCGGTGACCTCTATACCATGCTGATGGACTCTACTCGTCAGAATGCAGATGGCATCAAGCCTATAGAGGCTGACTTGAAGAAGATTGCTGACGTGCAGACTCGCGAAGAAGCTCTCCGTCTTATCGTGGAGAACGGACTGAAAGGTGCAGGCGAATTGTGGGGTTGTGGTATCGGTGCCGACATGATGGACTCGAAGAACAACCTCGTTTCGATGGGGCAGAGTGGACTTTCTATGGGTCAGAAGGAATACTACTTGAGCGACGACGAGGCTTTCAAGAAGATTCGAGAAGCATTTAAGAAACACGTGGTGAAGATGTTCCAGCTTGTTGGTGACGACCAGCCTACGGCAGAGCGCAAGATGGAATCTGTGATGGCAGTGGAAACTCGCATGGCAAAGGCTTCGAAGAGTCGTGTGGAACTCCGCGACCCTGCTTCCAACTATCACAAGATGGCATACGCAGACTTTAAGAAAGAGTTTGCTGGCTACGATTGGGACCAGTATTTCCACCTCAACTTCATCGATGACTTGCAGACTCTCGATGTGGGTCAGCCTGAAGCAGTGAAGGAAGCTGTGGCTATTCTCAAGGAAACCGACCTTCAGATATTGAAGGACTGGATGCAGTGGAATCTACTTGACGGCAATGCAAATGTGTTGGGTGATGAGATTTTCATGCAGAACTTCGATTTCTACAACCGTACGATGTCGGGTCAGCAGGAACCTCTCCCTCGCTGGAAGCGTAGTGTGAGCACCGTGAGTGGTGTGCTTGGCGAAGCTGTTGGTCAGATGTACGTGGAGAAATATTTCCCTGCTGAAAACAAGGCTCGCATGGAGGAACTCGTGAAGAATTTGCAAGAGGCATTGGCTGAGCGCATCGATGCACAGGAATGGATGAGCGATAGCACCAAGGCATACGCTAAGGATAAGTTGGCTTCGTTCTATGTGAAGATTGGTTATCCTAACAAGTGGAAGGACTACTCTAAACTCACTATCGACCCTGAGAAGACTCTCTATGAGAACATGCAGGCAGTGCGTGAGTGGGCATCGAAGAAGGAAGTAGAGGACAAGTACAACAAACCTGTTGACCGTGACGAATGGTACATGACTCCTCAGACCGTGAATGCTTACTATAATCCTACAACCAACGAAATCTGCTTCCCTGCAGGTATTCTTCAGTATCCTTTCTTCGACATGCAGGCTGACGATGCCTTCAACTACGGAGCCATCGGTGTGGTGATAGGTCATGAAATGACACACGGATTCGATGACCAGGGTCGTCAGTTCGACAAAGAAGGTAACTTCCGCGACTGGTGGGCAGCAGGCGATGGTGACAAGTTCAAGGAGCGTGCTCAGGTGATGAGCGATTTCTTCTCTAAAATCGAAGTGCTCCCTGGTTTGAAGGGTAATGGAGAGCTCACTCTTGGTGAGAATCTTGCTGACCACGGAGGTTTGCAGGTGGCATTCACAGCATTCCAGAATGCACAGAAGAAAGCTGCCAAGCCTCTCGGTGAAGTGAATGGTTTCACTCCAGAACAGCGTTTCTTCTTGGCATACGCAGGTGTATGGGCTCAGAACATCACCGAGGAAGCTATCCGCGACCTCACGGCTCGTGACCCTCACTCACTTGGTGAATGGCGTGTGAACGGTGCACTTCCTCACATCGATGCTTGGTACGATGCATTTGGCATCACTGAGAAGGACCCTCTCTTCGTTCCAAAGGAAAAGCGCGTCACTATCTGGTAAATACAACGATAGTTGATGACTCGATGCAGGGTCGTCAAGTGTAGAATGCTATTCTATTTTTATAGGATAATATTCTATGAATTCGCAGCAATCGGCACAGAAGTTCTATTTTCACGGAGCTTCTGTGCCGATTGTCATTTATTTTCGCTAATTTTGCAGTTCAAATCAATTATACACTTATCACTTTTCACTTTTAACTTAAAGCGGGATGCCTTTAAAGTTACCTGATCAACTTCCAGCGATAGAGCTGTTGAAAGATGAAAACATATTCGTGATGGACACTACGCGTGCCCAAGGACAGGATATTCGTCCGTTGCGCATTGCCATCCTCAACCTGATGCCGATAAAAATCACGACGGAGACGGACTTCATCCGCATTCTGTCGAATACGCCGTTGCAGGTGGAGATTGAATTTATGAAAATCAAAAGCCACACGTCAAAGAATACGCCTGTGGAGCACATGATGGCGTTCTATCGTGATTTTGAGTTGATGAGACAAGAGAAGTACGACGGACTCATCGTGACGGGTGCGCCGCTGGAGCAGATGGACTACGAGGAAGTGACATACTGGGACGAACTCGTGGAGGTGTTCGATTGGGCATACCATAATGTGCAATCCACTTGCTACATCTGTTGGGCGGCACAGGCAGCACTCTATCATTTCCATAAGATTCCTAAATATTCCACCAATAAGAAGGTGTTTGGCGTTTTCAAACATCGTGCATTGCAACCCGAATTGCCAATCTTTCGTGGTTTCGACGATACGTTTTATGTGCCTCATAGCCGCCATTCGGAATTGCGTCGTGAAGATATTGAAAAGAATCCCGATTTGCAAATTATCTCTGAATCGGAAGATGCTGGCGTGCATATCGTAATGGCTCGCGATGGACGTGAGTTCTTCATTACAGGTCATAGTGAATATGCGCCGCTCACACTTGATGGCGAATATAAGCGCGATGTGGCAAAGCGTCTGCCTATCCAGTTGCCGAAGAACTACTACGAGGACGACAACCCAGCCAAGAAGCCTATCGTGCGTTGGCGTGCTCATGCCAACCTCCTTTTCTCGAACTGGCTCAACTACTATGTATATCAGAAGACTCCATTCGACATCAACCAAATTGTGTAGTAACCAATCTGCTCTTGAGTTGCTTGCACCAGCCAAAACGGCAGACATCGGTATCGAGGCGATTCGTCATGGTGCCGATGCCGTGTATATTGGTGCGCCTCAGTTTGGTGCTCGGCAAGCAGCAGGTAACTCGTTGGAGGACATTCAGCGATTGGTGGAATACGCTCATCAGTTCGAAGCGAAGATATACGTGACGGTTAACACCATTTTTTATGATTCGGAACTGTCTCAAGTGGAACAGATGATTCGTGAATTGTACGATATGGGTGTGGATGCGCTCATCGTGCAAGATATGAGTCTGAAAAAAATGGATTTGCCTCCAATTCCCTTGCATGGCAGTACCCAGATGGACAATCGCACACCGGAGAAAGTACGTTTCCTCAGTGAACAGGGATTTGAGCAAGTGGTGCTGGCGCGAGAACTGAGTTTGGAGGAGATACGTGCCATCCATGAGGCAAATCCACAGACGAAATTGGAGGTGTTTGTGCATGGTGCTTTGTGCGTGAGTCTGAGTGGACAATGCTATGCGTCGGAAGCGATTTTTGGACGCAGTGCCAACAGAGGCGAATGTGCGCAGATTTGTCGAATGGAATTTGACTTGGAGGATGAAAAGGGGAATATCTTGTTGCATAAAAAACATCTCTTGTCGTTGAAGGACTTGTGCCAAATCGATGCTTTGGAAGATTTAGCGGAGGCAGGTGCTTCATCGTTCAAGATTGAGGGACGTTTGAAAGATGCTGCATACGTGAAGAATGTGACGGCGGCCTATTCACAAGCGCTCGATGTACTTGTGGCGAAACATCCAGACAAGTTCAGACGTGCTTCGAAGGGACGAGTGGAACTGAAATTCCAACCCGACGTTCGCAAGTCGTTCAATCGTGGATTCACTCATTATTTTCTTTATGGCAGGAATGCCGACATCTTTTCGTTCGACACGCCGAAAGCACTCGGTGAGCCTGTTGGTCGCGTGAAGGAAGTCTATACGGACAGTTTTGTGGTGAATAGCAAAGTGCAGTTTGCCAATGGTGATGGTCTTTGTTTCTTCGACAAACCAGGAAAACTCTATGGTTTCCGCATCAACAAAGCCATAGGGGAACGTCTCTATCCTCTCGAAATGCCACGTATGTTACGCCGTGGCAATCAGATTTATCGAAACTACGACAAGCGTTTCGATGATATTTTGGCGCATGAAAGTGCAGAACGATACATTCCTGTGGATGTGACCATTGACCGAATAGGAGAGGAATTTGTTCTCACGATGACTGACGGAGAATACACTGCAGAACTGCATGTCCCATACGAAGCAGAATTGGCTCGTACGCATCAATCTGAAAATATCGAGCGCCAATTCTCCAAACTTGGCAATACGCCGTTCCGCCTCCGTTCCTTCCGCATTCTCTATAAGAAAAACTATTTCATCCCATCCTCTTTGTTGACTGAATGGAGAAGAACGATTGTAGAGAAAATGAAGAATGAAGAATGTAGAATGAAGAATGAAAATGACTCTTCATCGCTTCACTCTTCACGCTCCACGCTTCACGACAACCTTTCCCTCACCTATCTCGGCAATGTCTCCAATCATCTTTCTCGTTCTTTTTATCAAGACCGAGGGTTCCAGCATATTGAACCTGCTTTTGAGTTGTCTCATCAGCAGGGAGTGCCTGTAATGTTTTGCAAGCATTGCATTCGTTATGCTTTGGGTTGGTGCTACAAACGTCAGAATTTCATGACAGATGTGCCTTCGCAACTATTCCTTCGTCTTGAAAACGGAAAACGCTTTGCACTCGAATTTGATTGCAAAGCGTGTATGATGAAAGTCATATATTAAGTACAAAGAACAAAGGACAAGGTGCTCCCTTATTTAATTGTGATTTGGTATTCGCTCATGAAGGATGCTCCAGGTAGGAGATGGTTCATGAACGGTTTGTCCTTGAATTCACCTTTCCATCCTCTTGGGTCACCCACACCAAACCAAGGCTCGATGCAAACGAATCCTGCTTCCTTGTTGTAAGGACTCCAGAAGGCAATGATTGGAGTCTTGAAGTTGACCGTCACAGCAGCCGTTCCGTCGGTGTCGAGCAGAGTGGCACAATGCACCTGACTGTGATGAATCTTCACGGAATCATCTGCAAAGAACTCATTGTCGAAGTGGATGATGTTCTTGTCGATTTTCGTGAGAGGAATTTCCGTCATTTCGTGTGTTCCATCGCCATAGCTCTTCAATCCGATGAGTGGAGCTTCGTTGTCGAGCACGAGCGTTCCTTCCAATTTCTCACCTTTCTTGTTGCCTGGCACGTTGAAAGCAGGGTGTCCACCAATCTGGAAATGAATCTCTTGAGTGTCCGTGTTTTCCACATGCCAAACCACATGCAGTTTGTTGCCACCCAATCGATAAGTGATGGCGAGCATGAAGTGATAAGGATAAATCTTCAGTGTTTCTTCAGAATCGCAGAGTGCCAGCGTTACCTTCTCTGCACTCTGTCGAACAACGGTGAAGTCCATGTCGCGTGCAAAACCATGACGAGGCAGATGATAATCCTTGCCATCCACCGTGTAGGTGTCGTCATTTACGCTACACACCAATGGGAAAAGAATTGGCGAGCGGCGTGGCCAAAAGTCTGGGTCTCCTTGCCAAAGATATTCACGACCATTTGCATCCTTGATGCTTTGGAGTTCGGCTCCCTTTTCTGCTATCTCAACCGTGAGATGCTCATTGCTGATTGTTACCATAAGATGTTATTTAAATGTTTTCAAACTTTCCACTGCTGGCATAGCCTTGCCCGTTTGGTTGTCCCACAAACCTGCGTTGTACCAATTATCCGTCACGCGTTTGGTGCTCCAGTTCAGTCCGTATTCATTGGCTTCTGGCCACCACCAGAAGAGTCCATTCACGTTGCTCACCCCATTCAGTGTTTCGATGAGTGCATCCGCGAATTGCTTCTGCCCTTGTGCTGTGATAGGATAGGTTTTTGAAAGGTCGAATTTCACGTCGCTGGGTTGCCAATCATGGTAATATCCTGTCTCCACTATCATGATTTTCTTGTCAGCGAATTTCGATGCCAAAGTTTCGAGATTGCTCTTCAAGGTGCTTAGCGTTCCATGATAATAAGGATAGTAGGAGAGACCGATGATGTCGTAATCCACACCATAGTTCTTCATTCTTTCGTAGAATTCATTCAGCACGTTCGCCTGTCCTGCACGCTCCGTATGAATTACGATTTTTGCCTTTGGACACACCTCGCGGCAAGCCTTTCCTGCCTGCTTCAAAAGGGTGGTGAAGTAGTCCCAATTATCTGTGGAAGAGGTGTAGCACTTTTTCAAACTGCTTGCCGCGGCAGTGCTCGTCCCCCAAAGCATTCCGTAACTGATTTCGTTGCCTGTCTGAATGAAATCAGGCGTAGCATCGGCAGCCACGAGTTGTTGCAAAGCATCCTTCGTATAGTCGTAAATCTTGGTGTAGAGTTCATTGGCACTCAGACTGCTCCAAGCCGCAGGAGTGAATTGTTTGGCAGGGTCTGCCCATGAGTCGGAATAGTGGAAATCGAGTAAGAATTGGAATCCAGCTCGCTTGATGCGCTTGCCCAATGCTATCACATAGTCGAGGTCCTGACACACACCCTGTCCCTTGTCGGCAGTACTTGCTTGACTTGGATCGACGAAAAGACGCACACGCAGCGCATTCCATCCTTGCTGTTTCAGGTAGGCAAGCATATTCGTAATCTTCGTGCCGTTCACATCCATGTAGTTGGCACCATTCTCTTCATATCTTGAGAGTAGCGACACGTCGCCCCCACGGAATTTCATGGTTGCAGGTGCATCGAATGTGATGCTGTCGATGGCATTTGTTTCATATTCTGTTCCAGCAATCGTCACCTTCGAAGCATTGTACTTAAAGCTCATCCCCTCGGTTATATGTTCAGTCATCACATCGCCTCCCGTGGAGATAAACACATCTTGTGCCGAGAGATTCAAAGCGCCAAAAGCCACAATGACAGCCATGCAGATTTTCGATAGTTTCATATCTGTAGTTAGTTGAAAATGGTTGTTATTTTTATTTGCCGCAAAGTTACGAATTTTTGAACAATCAAAAAGCAGCGAGGCTTCAAAAACTCACTTTTCACTCTTCACTTTCCTCTGAAAAGGAATTTTCCGCAGCTCTCATCATTCCTTCTTCCTCTTCTTCTGTATTGTATCCCATCCTCACGCCCAAGTTCTTCATCAGAATCAGGTTCAGCGTGCGCAACAATCCCATCAAGGTGTTCTCACGTTCTGCAGGTCTCAGTTGGCATTCCCAAATCGTGAAGACGTTCCATCCCATTGCGGTCAGTTCCTTGTGCTGCTTCTCATCCCTACTGATATTCCTCTCAATCTTCTTCTCCCAAAAATCAGTATGGCTTCTTGGCAAACGAAATAGATTGCAATTTGGACTCTCGTGCTGCAAAGGAAAGTCCTCACTACAAAATCCATGCCCATGCCAGAAGCAACCATTCACAAGAATCACCGTGTGATACTTTCTGAGCACAATATCAGGACGCCCCGGCAGATACTTCACATGCAGACTGTATCGCACACCATGCCTGTGCAAGAACCTCCTCACCAGCATCTCTGGTCGTGTGTCCTTACTCCGTATGTGGCTCATCACCACATGCCGCTGCTCAGGAGTGAAAATATCAGTCATCAATCAGGGATTTAAAGGATAAAAAAGGATTTGTGATGAAGTTGGAGAAAAAACAATGTCCTTTGTCCTTAAAGAAATGTGTGAAGTTTTTCCACGAATTCTTTGTCAGCTTCTACCCAAGGAAGCGAAGCCATGTTCTCGGCTTTCATCCATTTGAAATCCACATGTTCGCGCATTTCGAATTCCTTCGTTTGCGCCTTGCAAAGATGGATGGAGAGCGTCACGCTGAAATCCTCATAATGATGTTCAATCGTTGTCAGATGTCGCACCACCTCCACTTCATAGTTCATTTCCTCTTTCAGTTCCCGCTTCAAGGCATCCTCTTCCGTCTCACCAGCTTCCACCTTTCCGCCGGGAAACTCATACCGATAACGGGTATAATCATATTTT
>OMTC01000278.1 GCA_900313845.1 uncultured Prevotellaceae bacterium | reverse complement strand
TAGAGAATCCTAATACTTTGATTTGGAGCGAGACACCAGTCATCACGGCTGCTGATGCCTTGGCAAACAACAGCATTTGCAATGGTGCTGCGAGTAGTTTGATGCTTTATGATGGTTATGATTTTGCCAACGCCACAGCTTCGTTCACCGTTTCCGATGCTACATACGTTCGTAGTATGAGCGATTCGTTTGGAACAGCACTTCTTCCTTATCCAGCTCAAAGCAGTTCCTCTGTGCAATTCTATGCTCAACGCAAGTTGGAAGGTGGTGCTGTCGTACTCAATCCCGTGGATGAAATACCTGCTTCCACTCCAGCCATTTTCCAGAAGCTCAATGCGGATGCCTCAAGCGTTTCCATCGCAGGAGCAGGTCGTGTCGTACTTACCACCGACCCTTTGAATTCAGCGCTGACACTCAGTACATGGAAGGCAGAAGGTAGTTATGCAGCAACTGAAGTCACCAACTACGAAGGTGTGTTCTATTTGGCATCCGACCAACTGTGGGAAGCAACAAGTATTGTCAACCTTCCTGCCTTCCGCACTGTCTATCGTCCTTCTTCGGCTGGTGAAGTGAAAGGTTTCTCCTTTATCATTTCAGACGAACCTGTCGATGGCATCTCAGCATTGGACATCAACCCTACCACGACTCCTTCCGTTTATCATATCACGGGACAAAAGCTTAGTTCCGTTTCTTCTTTATCCGATCTTCCTTCAGGTATCTATATCGTGAATGGCAAGAAATTCATCAAGTAATCAACCGTATAAAACAATAGAATAATGAGTTTTCGTTTTTATTGGCCAAAGCCGTTCTTCATTTTACTCCCCTCGCCTTTTGGAGAGGGGTTGGGGGTGAGGCTTTTATTCTTCATTTTTCATTTTTCATTCTTCATTTTCCCTTTCCTGTCAGTTTCTGCACAGACCGATGTCACTTCTTCCATCATCAATCCTGAGTTTGATGGATTGGGATTAGGAGGATGGAAGAACAATGGATTCTGGACACAAACGAATGCCGACTTTCCTAAGAAGTCGAACTATGCCTATGCAGAGCGATGGGTTTCTTCCGCTTCACGGATTCCTGATTCCTATCTCTTTCAGTCATTGACAAGTTTACAGAATGGAAAGTATCGCCTCACGGCAGCAGCACAGAATCTGAAACAGAATCAGTCAACTACCAACCAGTCGGGAGCCTATTTGGTAGGCAATGAAAACACCACTCCCGTGTATGGTGCCAACGACTATTCCGTGGATTTCTACGTGGTGGATGGTACGGCAAACATCGGTTTTTATACGGAGAATTCAACTGCCAACTGGATTGCCTGCGATAATTTCCGCCTTTCGCGTTTAGCCATAGGTGTTGCATACGAGCGTGAGGGACTGAGTGCCTTGATTACAGTTGCCAATCAATTGACAAATGCTTCCATGGATGCCACTGTGAAAGCAACACTCAACAATGCCATTTCCAATGCAAGGAAATACACGTCAAGCGGTACTTCTTCCCAAGTGAAGTCTGCCTATACGACGCTGAAATCTGCTATGCAAGATGCCAAGAACAGCATTTTTGCCACAAAAACCGCATCGGGCACAGGCACTGCACCAACGGTAGTGACCGATTCTCGTTATGCTGTAGGAAACTGTATAGCTTTCGGTCGTAGCACCGTCTCTTCTTCCGCTACGATTCTGGAACAAGGCTTCTGCTACAGTTCCACAAATCCAGAACCTACTGTTGCCGACAACCGTTCTTCTCGCTATTTGGACCATGCGGGCAACATCTACGTGATGGACGACCTCACCCCTGCCACTGCTTACTACATCCGTGCATACGCCGTGACGAAAAATTATAAGGTAGGTTATGGCGATGTGATTCGCATCTACACTTTACCGAAAGGCGTGCTCAACTACAATTTCTATGCGTCGGGCGATTCTGCCATCGATGCCCGCATCAAGGGTTCTTTCGAAGCACTGAAAGGCTATTGGCAGCAATGCACCAGCATCACGGGTTTCACGCCATCTGCCAACTACAAATCGGATGTTCAGACAGCTGATTGTTCCTATGGTGGATGGGTTCGCTTCGGACCTACCGTCAGCTATCAAGCCACAGGTACAGCTATGCATGAGGTTTTGCACGGTATTGGTGTGGGAACACATACTTCATGGAACTCCCACATGTCGGCAGGTAGCTATGGCACATGGTATGGCAAGCGTGCCACTCAATTGGTGCGGTTTTGGGACAACAGCACTACGGAATATGTGACGGGTGGAGGCTCTCACCTTTGGGCAACCAATGGCTCCACGATGATCAGCTTCACCATCAATGGTGCTCATGAAGATGCCCACACCGATTTGCAATATTACGGCAGCAGCCTTTTCTCGCAAGCACTATGTGAGGACGGAATGGTACATGCCTATGCTGGTTTCCTCCCAGGTTATTGCTTCCAGCACGAGGATGACACGAAGTATTACATCCGCAACACTCATGCCGACTATGGACTGACCACCTCGGCTTACTTAGTGGCTTCGGGCACGTCGCTCCAATGGAAAAACTACGACAGTCATGCCGATGCCATCAATGACGACAAAGCTGCTTGGTACATCAGTTTCGACCCTGCCACGCAATACTATTATTTCAAGAATGTTGGCACAGGCAAATACATCTATTCCTCTGGGAATAGCTTCAATGTGTCGGGCTATGCCAAGAACAGTTACACGCAGATACATCTTCATTTGGGCTATTGGGATGCTACAGTGGGAGAGGGTAGTACTGCCATTAGCAATTCTTCTTATTATTTCATGCACCCAGCATCCAATGCTACGCCTCCTTGTATGACAGCCACCGCTGGTCATGCCCTTTCCACTTCTGCTTATAGTCCTGCTGAGAGCAATACGGCTGCGCGATGGATGATTCTCACATCGGATGAAATCGAATTACTGCAAACAGCTGAAATGGGTGAGTATGAGCGTGCTTTGACGTTGTGCCGTTCTGCTAAGTCGCAATATGAGCGCACAGTGAATGGTGCAGCCACTTCTGCCCTTGCACAATTCACTTGGACCAATGCCGAGTTGGCTACCAAGACCAGTGCTGGAGTCTCTGCCGCTGTGAAGGTGCTCAATCATGGAGCCGCCATCGCAGCAGCGCAACAAGTTGCCACGTCGATGATTCAGAATGCCGACTTCACGCAGGGCTACACAGGACCAACGACGGGGCATCGTGTGCAAATCCCTACTGCTTGGACTTTCACCTATCAGTTCTCAGGATGGAACGACACCTTTGTGGATGCCAACAACAAACTCTTCAATGCTTGGGCAGGAAGCATTGCACAAGCCGACTTGTCACAAACGCTCAGCGGTCTGCCAAATGGACTCTACCGACTCACTGCCGACGTGAAGACGGACATCAA
>OMTC01000211.1 GCA_900313845.1 uncultured Prevotellaceae bacterium | reverse complement strand
AGGAGTGTCACTTCGTGACAGAAATCTCACAAATCTTTTCAAATCTTTCAATAATCTTCAAAATACTATTTGTATGATTTATATAGATTTGGCTACTCAAAGCTAAAGGTTCAAGAATCCTTTAAATCCTTAAAATCCTTGATACTACTCCCCTCGCCCTTTGGAGAGGGGTCGGGGGTGAGGCTTCTTTTTACTTAAAATACTTTTTCCCATCCTGAATCCAGATGCCTTTTTCCTCCTGAGTAGGCATACCGTTCAGGTTCCATTTCTGTGATGCTTTTTGGTCAGCATTCAGTTGATGGATGGCATCCGTTTCTTTGATGGCAAGCACACCTTCGCTCATCAGTCGGCTCGTGTCCCATTCCTTGCCTTCTCCTGGAACAGCAGGGATGATTTCTGCAAAACCCGTTCCGCTGGTGCTTCCAGCTGCAAAGACCTTGAATTTCACACTGCTGTCCAAGTCGTCAGCTCCTTCGATGTCGAGCTGAAGCACTGCATCATTCAGTGTCAACGCACCTGTCACAGATATGCTGTTGGTTGTGCCGCTTTTCTTGGCAGGCACCGCTAAGATGGCACCCTTCTGCATGGTCAGTGAACCCGTGAGTTTCAGCTTGCTGCCATTCACCAACGAGTCGCCACCCATCACGATACCGTCTTTAGCCACCGTGACAGCTCCTGCCACGCTTCCTGTTCCCTTCAAGGTGGCATCAGCATTCACCTTCACCGTACCACTACCAGTCTTCGAACCATTCACAATCAGTTCTCCGCCATTCACCGTGGTCGTTCCCTCGTAGATGTTGGCACCTGTCAGTCGCCAATATCCCGTTCCTTCCTTGATGATGCTGGTCTTGCCCTTGTATTTGTTGTTGGAGCATTCGTTGTTGATAACGCCCCTGAAAGTCTCGTCCGTGTTGGCACCACCCACTTGCCATGTCATCGTAGCACTGTTGTTTTGCTTGTCCGCACAGCTCAGGTAAGTGCCTGCATCTCCACCAAGTCCACCCAGTTTCACGGTGCTTGCGTTCTTCCAGCACACCACGCGTGTGTTGCCTTTCAGATACACCCTCGCATTCGGCATGTTCACGCTTCCGCTGTTGAACATCAGCTGAGAGCCATCACTGCTCGTACCGTTTCCCTTTGCCACCAAAGTGCCATAGAAGCCAGTCCAGTCGCCACAGATGTATTCTCTCACGTAAGGAACTTGGTATTCAATCGTGCCTGTGCCAGTCACCTTCGAATTGATGGAGCAGTTGCGCTGCACGGTGAAGGTGCTGTAGGTGTTTTCCTTTGCTTCAATCGGGAATTCATAGTTCAAGCCCATGTCGTTCTTTGCCTTTGCCACGAATCCACCGCCAGCCAGCACGAGTTTCTTCGACACGTTTCCGCTCTTGCCGAGATAGACACGCTCCTTCGAGCCAAACGAGCTCAGGTATTCCAGTTGCAGGATGCCGCCCTCCACGATGGTTGCACCGTCATATTGGAAGAAGTCCGCGCTGCCAGGCTTGAACGTTCCCTTTCCCGAAAGCGTGAAGTCGCCCGAGCCTTCGAGTGATCCGTTCATTTGGAAAATCACGTTCTGCTCGATGTTGAAGCCTGTGGATTGGTAGATTTTCGCACTTCGGTTGGTGGTAGCCTTCGCACCCGTGTAGTTCCATGTGCCGCCATCCCAAATCCAGTTCTGGGCATATTCGATGGAAGCACCTAATGCACTTGCCACACCTCCGTCTGCCACGCTGTTGAACGCGTATGTTCCCTCGTGCAGCACCGAAGCACCTGTATAGTCGAGTGGGGTAGATACCGCCAACGTTCCTTTACCCGTCTTGTTGATGGACCCCGTTCCTGCGATGGTACCAGTGGCAGTGCCAATCACCTTGATGTTCACGGTGGAACCCTCCGCGTTGTTCACAACCACGCTGGCAGGACTCACCGTCTCGTTGAGCAGCACGTTGGTAGTCTTGTCCGTCTCAATCAGCACCTTGCTGTTGTCCGTGTACGCACCTTCAATCCAGCAGTCCTGCGTCGTGTTCCAATAACCCATCGTATTGCCGCTCCATGTGTAGTTTGGCTCGTAGTTCTTCACGTCCACCATTTCCACGTATTCAGGCTGAGTCTTCGTGCTCAGGGTGGAGTAGGAGGAACTCACGTCGTCCTTTGTTGCCTTGATTCTGAACTGGTAAGGCGAACCCGCTTTCAGTCCAGTCACTGTATAGCTTTCCTGGTTGGCATCCACCGTTGCCACGGTTTCGTAGCTGCCACCCGTTTCCATTTCGATAACAAACTGCTGCTCACCCTCAGTGAAGTCGTACCACGAGAGGGAGATGCTGCTGTCGGTAGCTCCCGTTGATTGGAAGAGCACAGGAGCACGCAGGTAAGTCTCCACGCTTTCCCTGCTGATGCTGTTGATATAGTTCTCGATATTGGCATAGCCGTTCGCAGCAATCTTCATGGCGTCGTTCTTGGCAGGGTCGGTGCCGTTGGCATTCTCCCATTCGTCAGGCATACCGTCGCCATCCTTGTCAGCAGGCTTCGTCCACGTTTTCAGGGTCCACGACGTAGGGATGCCGAAAGGCAGTTGGCTTTCGTCGGAGAGGAACGCACCTTCCTTGCCAAAGCTCTTCACCTCGCGCACCATGTAGCAGTCAGCCAAGTCACGATAAGGGAGGGAAGCACCCACGTTAGGAAGAAGACTGTCAGCAAGCACCTTCGCCGACCAGATGTCCAAGGCAGGATAGCCGAAGCCCGTCGTGTGGAACGTAGGACCACCGCTGTATTCGCTATGAGGAATCTCGTATGGGTCGAGCTTGCCGTTCATGTTCTTGTCCTGCCAGTTGTCGGTGGCATACACGTGGAAGTCGGCATTTCCGCTTGTGATGGCGTTGGCACTGCTTCCCGTCATAGGACCGTTGATAAACAAGTTGCTGTTGATATGCACATGGCTCGTTCCTTCCGAATCGCCACCCATCAGGTAGCAACCGTTCTTCCAGTCATACACGATGTTGTTCACGTATTGGTTCGTGCCCTTCACCTTGTTGTTTCGGGTGGAGTTATCCACGTAGAGGTTCCTGTAAAGCGTGATGCTGTCAGCCTGCATCAGTCCGCCAGCGGAGTGGGAGAGGAGACCCTGCCCGATGATGCAGTTCTGCAAGGTAATCAGCTGAGGAGCCGTTCCCTTCGAGTCCCAGTTGATGGAGAAGGTCTCGTCCAAGCCCCACGAGAAGGAGCAGTGGTCGAAAATCATGTTCTTGCCATTGGCGATACCAGCGGCATCCTTGCCACTCGAACCACCCTTGCCCATGCGGAACTTCACATAGCGCACGATGGTGTTGTCGGCACTCGTAAACGTCACGCCGTCGCCATACACGATGATGCCCTCGCCTGGAGCCGTCTGACCTGCCACATAGAGGTTCTTGGCAAAGCCGATGCGGCTGGAAATCTTGATGACACCCGACACGTCGAACACCACGATGCGGTTGGGTTGACTCACAGCATCGCGCAACGAGCCCGTTCCCGAGTCGTTCAGATTGGTGACGTGATACACCGAACCCGTGCGTCCACCCGTTGCAAAACGTCCCCATCCCTGAGCCTCAGGGAAAGCCAGTTGTTGAGCGTCGGAGCTGATGCTCACGAGAGCGATGCTGCCAGCAAGAAGCAGTTTATTGACAGAATTCATATCGTTAATTAGTTAAAAGTAAATCAGCGATTTAAAGGATTTAAAAGGAATCTAACTTCGTTAAACTTTAAACTTTAAACTTTAAACGCTTTTGCAAAGATAAGGAAAAACATGGAATACCTCAAACATTCAGATTGATTTTATTCCACCATTATATAAATATGTACATTTAACACAACAGAATGAACGATTTAACACAATTCATCCTGCATGATGCGTTCAAAACCTCTAATGAGGCAATATAACGCAAAAAGAAAGACATCGAAAAATCCCCTCAAAAAGGCTAAAAAATGTAAGCCCACGAAGTCCCCAAAAAATAGAACTAAAAGCTAAAGTCCTGAACAACAGAGGAATATATTTTCTCAAATACTATTCACCTAACACAACTAACAAACATAACATCCTAACATTAGGCTTTTTTTAATACAACCTCTCTTCTTATTGTAAAATTTATATACTATATATTATTATTAATTGTATTATTTA
>OMTC01000308.1 GCA_900313845.1 uncultured Prevotellaceae bacterium | reverse complement strand
CGAATTTTTTTATAATTATTATTTCATATTTCACGAACAAAAATGCTGGCATTTTTAAAATTTGAGAAATTTGATAAAATTAAAATCTGAATTAGTGTAAATTCGAGCAATTCGTGGTTGAAAAAGACAAATAAATGGGTTAAAATCGTCCCAAGTTAATTTTTAATCGTTACTAAGTAATTCTTTACTGGGGAAAATTGACTTTCTTAGCAAAGTGTCGGATAGCGAAAAAACCTATCGGAAAAGCCAAAAAAGTACCGATGGAATCGGCAAAAAGGTCGAGCCACTCACCTGAGCGACAAGTGGTGAGATAGTTTTGCCAAAGTTCAAGTAAGCCACCCAACAAGATAGGATAAGCCAAAGTCCAAAAAACACTGTTCTTCGTGATTTTCTTATCCTTTCTATTTCTGTAATAATCATACCAAACACAACAAGCTACAGCGCCATACATTAAAAAATGCACCCACTTGTCCATGAGGGGTACACCTTCCAACTGAGGTACTTCAGGAATTGGTATGATAGAAATGATAATGACTATTGCAGAGATAAGAATTGACCAAAAATAACGCTTAAAACTCTTCATCTGTGTGATTTGCTTACAATTTTTCTGCAAATTTAAGGAAAATGTTTTATTTTTGCATGGTAATACGTGAGTAAATGAGCAAAAGAGAAAATTTTGGAAGCAAAATAGGCGCAGTTTTTGCCACTGCTGGGTCAGCGGTGGGCTTAGGCAACATTTGGCGTTTCCCTATCGAAACGGGACGCAATGGTGGTGCCGCTTTCATCCTCATCTACATCGCCTGCATCCTCATTATTGGCATTCCTGTGATGTTGAGCGAATTTGTGATTGGGAAGCATACTCGCTCAAATACCGCTGGTGCTTACAAGAAGTTGGCACCCAACACGCAATGGAAATGGGTGGGTCGCCTTGGCGTGTTTGCAGGTGTACTGGTTTTCAGTTACTATTCCGTGGTGGCAGGATGGACCATCGAATATGCGTGGCTTGCCATCAGCAATAGTTTTGCAGGAAAAACTCCCGATGAATTCGGCAAAATCTTCGCAGAATTCTCATCCGACCCAGTACGTCCAATTCTCTGGCTCATCGTGTTCATACTGCTCACTCACTTCATCATCGTGAAGGGTGTGACCAAGGGCATTGAGCGATGGAGCAATGTGCTGATGCCCGTGCTGCTGGGCATCATCGCCGTGTTGGTGGTCTGCTCAGTGTTGCTCCCGAATGCAAGTGAAGGACTGCACTTCTTGTTGAAGCCCGACTTCTCAAAGGTGGATGGCAAAGTGGTTCTCAATGCTATGGGACAAGCCTTCTTCTCGCTCTCGCTGGGATTAGGTTGCCTTTGCACTTACGCCTCGTACTTTGAACCTCAAACCAGCATCAGCAGAACTGCATTTGAGGTTTGCACCATCGACACACTGATTGCACTGATGGCGGGATTCATCATCTTCCCTGCGGCAGCAGCCAGCGGCTACCATCTCCAGCCTGGCGATATAGGACCGTCACTCATCTTCATCACCCTCCCGAATGTGTTTCAGATGGCATTTCACGGACTACCGTGGGTGGCTTACATCTTCTCGGTGATGTTCTATGTCCTGCTCATTTTGGCTGCACTCACCAGTACCATCTCCATGCACGAAATTGTGACTTCGTACATGACGGAGGAATTCAACCTGCCTCGAAAGAAAGGTGCTGTGTTCGAAACGGGAATCGCTATCGTATTAGGCATCCTGTGTTCCCTCTCCTTTGGAATATTGGGGGATATACATATCTTCGGCATGACCATCTTCGACCTCTTTGACTGGGCGGTGTCGAACCTCTGCATGCCGCTTGGCGGAATGCTTATCTCCATCTTCACGGGATGGTATCTCGACAAGAAAGTATTTCGCGACGAACTTACCAACTATGGTGAGAATGGGGCTCCTTACGTGCGTGGACTGATTTTCACACTTCGTTACATCACTCCTCTTGCCATCTTCCTCATATTCCTGAACCAATTCGGAGTGTTAAACTTCGGTTAAAATACATCCTCTCTCAATAAGAAGCTATGACAAATAGAGAAAATTTCGGTAGTAAAATAGGTGCAGTGCTGGCGGCAGCGGGTTCTGCCGTTGGATTGGGCAATATTTGGCGTTTCCCTATCGAAACGGGGCGCAATGGTGGAGCCGCTTTCATCATCATCTACATCGCATGTATCCTTCTCATCGGATTGCCAGTCATGCTGAGTGAATTCATGATAGGACGTCACACGCAAGCAAATACAGCCCGTGCCTATCAGAAACTGGCTCCCGGCACTCAGTGGAAATGGGTGGGACGCTTGGGCGTGTTTTCGGGCTTCTTCATCATGTGCTACTATTGCGTAGTGGCAGGATGGACCATCGAATATGCCATGCTTGCTCTTACCAACCAGTTTGCCGGTAAGACTCCCCATGATTTCCCCAAGATTTTCAATGAATTTGTTGCCAATCCTTGGATGCCTATCATCTGGCTCATCGTCTTTGTTGTGATGACGCACTTCGTCATCGTGAAAGGCGTGACCAAAGGCATTGAGCGATGGAGCAAGATACTCATGCCAGTACTCTTCGGTTTGGTCGTGGTGCTGGTGGTGTGTTCCGTCACCTCCCCTGGAGCCAAAACAGGATTGGAGTTTCTGCTGAAGCCCGATTTCTCGAAGATAACGGGGAAAACCGTACTTTCAGCAATGGGACAAGCTTTCTATTCTCTTTCCTTAGGCATGGGATGCCTCTGCACATACGCCTCCTATTTCGACAAGAAAACAAGCCTTGGAAAGACAGCGCTGCAAGTGGCTTCCATCGACACGATGATTGCGCTCATGGCAGGATTCATCATCTTCCCAGCTGCTTCGTCTGCAGGCTATCACTTAGCACCAAAGGATGTGGGAGCTTCCCTCCTTTTCATCACCCTACCGAACGTGTTCCAACAGGCATTTGCCGGATTGTCCTTCATTGGCTACATTTTCTCAACAGCATTTTATCTGTTGGTCATCCTTGCAGCGCTCACCAGTATGATTTCCTTGCACGAAGTGGTTACTTCCTACATGTCGGAAGAATTCCACTGGA
>OMTC01000168.1 GCA_900313845.1 uncultured Prevotellaceae bacterium | reverse complement strand
TTCTGCTGCTGCAACCTCTGATGATGATGGCAGAAGGGGAAACGAAGTACAGTGTGAATGCAGAACCATCGATTCGCATACAGAAAGTGCCTGAAGTGAATGTGAATGCACAGGTAGGTACGGTTCCGAAACTGCCTTACCGCTTGTGGGTTACTTATTCCAATGGCAAGAGTGAATGGCGACAAGTGAAGTGGATGAATTCGGCGCTGAGCGTTGAGCAAGAGGAAGCCGATGCAGCGAAAAACCCTGTGGGCAAGCAATATGAAGTGAAGGGTTACATCACAGGCGACAACACCACGACGGCAGGCTATCCAGTGACGGCACGAGTGACGGTGGTGGCAGATGCAGATATAGTGCCCAGTGCAACACCTGTGGCGCATCCTTTGCCTCTCAATAAGGTGAGCATCGATGGTAAGAACCGCCTGACGCATAACCGTGACCTCGACATCGACCATCTGCTGACGCTCGACGTGAAGCAGCAACTCTACAACTATCGTGACACCTACGACCAGCCTAAGGAAGGTTATCCTGTGTCGGACGGTTGGGATTCGCCTACAACGAAACTAAAAGGACATGGCGCAGGTCATTATCTCTCGGCACTCGCTATGGCATACGCCAGTTGTCAGGACGCGCAGAAGAAAGCACGACTCTTGGAGAATATCCGCACAATGGTGGATGAGATGAGAGCTTGTCAGGAGAAGACTTTCGTATGGGACGAGAAATTGGGACGCTATTGGGAGGCACGCGACTTGGCACCCGAAGCCGAATTGCGCGAACTGAAAGGCAATTGGAAGGCGTTCGACGAATACAAGAAAGACTACAAGCACTATGGCTACGGCTATATCAATGCCATCCCTGCCCAGCACTGTGTGCTTATCGAGATGTATCGCGCTTATAACAACGAGCAATGGGTATGGGCTCCTTACTACAGTGTTCATAAGCAGTTGGCAGGACTCATCGACATAGCCAACTTGGTCGATGACAAGGTCGTGGCTCAGAAGGCACTCCTGATAGCTAAGGACATGGGTCTGTGGGTGTGGAACCGTCTGCACTACCGCACCTACGTGAAGAACGATGGCACACAGGAGGAGCGCCGATTGAAACCAGGCAACCGCTACGAGATGTGGAACATGTATATCGCTGGCGAGGTGGGCGGTATGGAGGAGAGTTTGGCTCGCCTCTCGGAAATGGTGAAGGACAAGACGGAGAAGGAACGTCTGCTCGAAGCATCCAGCACATCCCAATGATAACGGGTGCGCTCCGTGCTTATCGTGGCAACAAGAATCCTTATTATTATAACATCGCTCAGAACTTCTGGACGATGATTCAGGGCAGATACCGCTATGCAATGGGTGGTGTGGGCAACGGCGAGATGTTCCGTCAACCATACACGCAGGTGCTGTCGATGTGTACGAACGTGACGGGTGACGGACGCAGAAACATGTATCCCGAACCAACCATCAACGAGACTTGTTGTGCCTACAACTTGGCTAAGCTGTCGAAGGACCTGAACTGTTTCCGTCCCGACGATGCGGGCTACATGGACTACTACGAGCGTGTGCTCTACAACCAGATTGTGGGTAGTGTGAATCCTCAGCAGTATGCCACGGTCTATCAGTATGCTGTGGGTCTCAACGCATCGAAGCCTTGGGGCAACGAAACCCCTCAGAGCACCTGTTGTGGAGGTACTGGTTCGGAAAACCACGTGAAATACCAAGAAGCAGCCTATTTCGTGAACAATCAGACGATGTGGGTAGCGCTCTATCTGCCTTCCACTGCGCAATGGGATGAGAAGAAGGTTGTCGTGAAGCAGGAATGTGAATGGCCTGCCGAGAAGAGTACGATTCGCATTGCGAAGGGTAAGGGAAAATTCAGCATGAAACTGCGTGTGCCTTATTGGGCAACTGAGGGATTCAGTGTGAAGCTCAACGGACGGGAAGTGGCAAATGCTTATCAGCCTGGCACTTATGTAGAAATCCCAACGAGGAAATGGACCACGAAGGATGTGGTGGAAGTGGTGATGCCATTCCGCCCTCACATGGACTACGGACCCGACAAGATGCAGATTGCTGCCACGGGCAAGAACGAAAACCGCACACCATTCGAACCGCTCTGGACGGGTACCTTCATGTATGGTCCGCTTGTGATGGCAACCACAGGCATCGACAACTGGAAGGATGCCACCATCGACCTCGACCCAGCTCTCACAGGAGTGAAGCTAAACGGTGCACAGAACGGCATGAAACCTGATGCAAGCCGTCGCTTCGCCAATGCACCTATCACGAACGATGGTGCTTACGATCATGTCTATACCTTGGAATATGCAGGACGCACTTTTGTTCCAGACTATTTCGTGAACCGCAATGCTACCCACTATCTGCGTCTGAATCTGCCTGGCGAACCAGAGCAGGTGAATGCCATCAGTGGCGAGGCAGGTGTTGACATTTCCGCTCTCCGCGAGACGATGCAGGAGGCAAAGAGTCGCCGCAACGCACAGGCTCGCTGGAACGACATGGAGGTGAAAGTACCTGAATACGCACCATGGGCAAAGCATGCTTTCGGCAGGATGATGGAGCAGTTGAGCAAGGCAGAGCGTGTGCTCGACAATCCTGAATCCACTCAGGCAGACCTCGACAAGGCTACAGCTGAACTGAATGCTGCCATCAACACCATGCGCCCAGGTAACCTCCCAGAATTGGAGGACATGGATGAACTGCTTCCTCTCTTGGAGAAGGCTCGCGCCGTGAAGAATCCTTCGAAGGAGCTGAAAGAAAGCATCGAGTACGCTGAAATGGTCGTGAAGTACGTAAGCGACGGCAGCGGTACGATGGATATGATAGAAAAAGCTGTGATGAGGCTGAAGAAATAACAAGTCAACAACATATTTTAGACTAAAAAGTACAAAAACGAAAGTAAATGTTGCGTGATTTGACAACATTCTGTATATTTGCATCAATATTTAGTTGAATATGGAAAAAATCGTATTCGAACTAATATTAATGGAAGAAGCTCGAGACTTCTTGAAATCTCTGTCCAAAGAGATACGAAGAAAAATCGGCATAAACATTCGTAGAGTCCAAAAAGGCGAGCGTAATGTGGAACTCTTTAAGAAACTTGAAGGTTCTGAAATATGGGAGTTTCGCACTCTCTACAACAAGAGCTACTATAGGCTTTTCGCCTTTTGGGACACAGATAACGATTCGTTGGTCATTGCTACTCATGGCATCATTAAAAAAACAGGGAAAACTCCCATCAAGGAAATATCCAAGGCAGAAGAACTGAGAAAGAAATACTTTGATAACAAAAACAAATAGATATGAAACAAGTGGGTGACATGAAATTATACGATTTCGATGAGTTTTTGGATGAGGAATATGGTCCTGTAGGTACGTCCGAACGTGATGAGTTTGAACGTGATGTTGACGAGTGTGTCAGTGCCTATAAATTGGGAGAGGCTATTAAGAAGGCGAGAATATCTCAAAACCTCACTCAAGAGCAACTTGGCGAAAAAGTTGGTGTGCAGAAGTCACAAATATCTCGATTGGAACGTGGCAGGAGCATATCATTAGGTAGCATGACACGAGTGTTCAAAGCTATGGGAATTCCTCTGACTCTGGAAGTCGGAAACATTGGAAAAGTTTCTCTTTGGTAAGAAACGTAAATACAAAAAAACGGTAACGAAAGCCATCGTTACCGTTTTTTTCGTGCATATTTGTGTTTGTTTGTTGACTTATTTCACTTCCCAAATATCGTTCGTTTCCAACAATTCGGCAAAGTTGTGATAAGGTTTCTTTGCCTTGATTTCCTCGATTTGGGCGGAAACGGCTTCATCGTAGGTAGGAGCAGCAACATCGCGAATCACACCGAGTGCGACAGGGAAATCTGGACCTTCCATCATGGCAAGTTTGAGCTGAAGCGTGTTGTCCTCGCAATGTGCGTCATGAACGAGGAGGTCGTCAACCGTGATGCCATTCTCTCCAATCTTCACCACCTTGATGCCGAAACCTTCCTGCATGAGTCCGTATTCATTGTTCTCACCGAAAATCATCGGTTCGCCATGCTTGAGGTAGATGGCGTTCTTCTTGCGGTTTGGAGCAGAATACACATCGTCGTGCGTGCCATTGTTGAAGATGACACAGTTCTGCAGGATTTCGCAAACGGCAGCACCTTTGTGGTGGTAAGCAGCCTTGAGGATTTCGATGGTGCCAGGAGCATCCGTGGCAACGGCACGTGCGAAGAAATGTCCACGAGCACCGAAGCAGAGTTCAGCAGGACGGAATGGGTCTTCCACTGTGCCGTAAGGGCTCGACTTGGATACGAATCCACGTGGACTGGTTGGGGAATACTGACCTTTGGTGAGTCCGTAGATTCGGTTGTTGAGCAGAATCATGTTGAGGTCGATGTTTCGACGGTTGGCGTGGATGAAATGGTTACCACCGATGGCAAGTCCATCACCATCGCCACTCACTTGCCAAACAGTGAGTTTAGGATTCGTTACCTTGGCACCTGTTGCGATGGCGGCAGCACGTCCGTGGATGGTGTTCATGCCGTAGGTTGCCATGTAGTGAGGCAGACGGCTGGAACAACCGATACCAGAAATGACTGCTGTTTCGTATGGAGGCACTCCAATTTCTGCCAATGCCTTGTGGAGCGATGCAAGGAAGAAGTGGTCGCCACAACCAGGACACCAACGTGGCTGACCTTTTTTATAATCTGCAGCCCCCCATGTCCCCCCAAGGGGGGAGGTTGCTACTGAAGTAACACTTGGATTGTAATTTATGTTAGATTCCATAAACCTATGTGTTTAATTGTTCTTTGATTTTATTTAATACCGAACCCAAATCGAAAATGACTTCTTCATTAGTGAAACGAATCACTCTGAAGCCGAAAGCATTAAGTTGTTTGGTTCGTTCTTCATCACTAATATGCGCATCTGGTAATTGATGGTATCCACCATCTATCTCAATGACAAGTTTCTTTGGTAAACAGACGAAATCAGCGATGAAACAGCCTATGATATGTTGACGACGAAAAGGTTGTCCTAACGCGCGTTTCTGTAGAAAACTCCAAAGAATGCTTTCGGCATCCGTCGGCTTCTTTCTATGTTGCAATGCAAATTCTTTCAAGAGTGTATAATAGAAAGGGTCTGCCGTGCGATAAGAATACTCTTTATCCTCTTCCGACTCCTCCAAAAGAGAGAGTCCTGAGATTTCTTTTTGCGTCACTACCTCATTGGCTTAGGATTCCTACCCCTTGGGGGAGGTTAGGAGGAGGCTGCTAAATGCTTCCACCAATTCACTTACTACGAATGGTTGACCCTTCACCTGATTGAACTGAGCAGGGACGAAGTTATCCACTTTCATGCGGAGGAAGGCGGCGAGCTGACCCATGTTCTGCTCAGCAACCACTACCTTTGGATATTTGTGGAGCACTTCAGCCGTGTTCTTTGGCAGAGGGTTGATGTATTTGAAGTGAGCCATAGCCACTTTCTTGCCTGCTGCACGAAGTTCGTCCATCGCAGCATGGAGATGACCGTATGTGCCACCGAAACCAACGATGAGCAGGTCGGCATCGTCCTTATCACCCAATACCTCGAGGTCTGGCACCTGAATCTTGTTGATTTTTGCTTGGCGCAGACGAGTCATGAGGTCGTGATTCTCTGGGTCGGTGGAGATGGCACCTGTCTTGTTGTCCTTCTCCAATCCACCGAGGATATGCTCGAAACCTTCGCGACCTGGCACTGCCCAATAGCGAACACCTGTCTCCTCGTTGCGGAGATAAGGAGCCCATGAACCACGAAGTTCTTCAGGCACGTATGGAGGGTTGATAGATGGATAATCAGCGAGGTTAGGCAACTTCAGTGCGCCCGAACCATTGGCAACGTATGCATCCGTGAGAAGCACGACAGGCGTCATGTGCTCGAGTGCCATCTTGGCTGCGTTGTAAGCTGCATCGAAGCAATCCGTAGGACTGGTGGCAGCCATCACTGGCATTGGGGATTCACCATTTCGTCCGAAAAGCACCTGCAAGAGGTCGGTCTGTTCCGATTTGGTAGGCAGACCTGTGGCAGGACCACCACGCTGCACGTCGAGCACCACGAGAGGAAGTTCGAGAATCACGGCAAGGTTCATTGCCTCCGACTTGAGGCAGATGCCAGGACCCGATGTGGAAGTGACAGCGAG
>OMTC01000209.1 GCA_900313845.1 uncultured Prevotellaceae bacterium | reverse complement strand
CTACGCTCCTCAGGCTGAGGGTGCCATTGCTTGGGACGATCCTGCGCTGGGCATTGATTGGCGCGTGCCAAAGGAAAATCGTATTCTCAGCGAGAAGGATGCGCATCATCCATTGCTGGCTGATGCTGAGATTCCTTTTGTGTATGAGGAGATGGTGAAATAATAAAAGGCTTTCAAACAGTATCTCTACTTTATTTAGTAACGATTACGCTTGCTTTCCTCTAATTATAAAAGGAGAGCAAGCGTTTTTTGTGATGATATTGAGATTTGTTTTTATCTGGCATTCGTTGAAAATTGTTGTCAAAGTTAAAGTAAATTCCACAAAATGAACATTTGTGCACGTGGTGATGGCGTGCATTGATGAATTTTAACAATAAACGAGTGGATTTATCTTACATTTGTAAAGAGTGTTTTGCAAAAAGGGTGATAAAACGATGGTAAATAATAATAAAAGTAAATAATTCCGATAAAATTTTGTTTGATATATCCCTTTCACTATATTTGTACTATGATTATTTCTGCAAAATGTCAGGGAAATTGGCTACTCAAATAGACTGTAGCTGTTTCCTCTTGACAAAATGAAAGTGTCAAAATCTAAAACCAACAAAATAAATCATTCAAAAGCTATGAAGATTCAAAATGTAATGGCTCAATTGGAGGCAAAGCATCCAGGAGAAGTGGAGTATTTGCAGGCAGTGAAGGAAGTGCTTATGTCGATTGAGGAAGTATATAACCAGCATCCTGAATTTGAGCGTGCCAAACTCATTGAACGACTGGTTGAACCTGAACGTATCATCACCTTCCGTGTGCCTTGGGTAGATGATAAGGGTGAAGTGCAAGTGAATTTGGGCTATCGAGTTCAGTTCAACAGTGCCATTGGTCCTTACAAAGGTGGACTGCGTTTCCATCGTTCGGTTAATCTCTCCATATTGAAGTTCCTCGGTTTTGAACAAACCTTCAAGAATGCCCTCTTCTGCCAAGCATTCATGAGCGAACTTTATCGCTACATCGGTCCTGAAATCGACGTGCCAGCAGGCGACATTGGTGTAGGTGCCCGTGAGGTAGGCTATTTGTTTGGACAATACAAGAAACTGACACGCGACTGGAGCGGTGTGCTTACGGGTAAGGGACTCGAATTCGGTGGTTCGCTCGTGCGTCCTGAGGCAACAGGATTTGGTGGTCTCTATTTCGTGAACCAAATGTTGGAAACCAAGGGCATCAGCATCAAGGGCAAGACAGCGGCAATCAGTGGATTTGGTAATGTGGCTTGGGGTGCAGCAACGAAGGCTACTCAGCTCGGTGCAAAGGTGATTACGATTAGTGGTCCTGATGGCTATATCTACGATCCTGAGGGAGTGAGTGGCGAGAAAATTGATTATCTGCTCGAACTCCGTGCATCGGGTAACGACATTTGCCAACCATACGCAGACATGTTCCCTGGCTCTACTTTCGTTGCTGGCAAGCGTCCTTGGGAAGTGAAGTGTGATATTGCTTTGCCTTGTGCTACTCAGAACGAATTGAATGGTGAAGATGCTAAACAGTTGATTGACAACGGATGCATCTGTGTAGGTGAGATTTCCAATATGGGTTGTACGCCTGAAGCCATAGATGCTTTCATCGATGCGAAAATGCTTTATGCACCGGGCAAGGCGGTGAATGCAGGAGGTGTGGCAACAAGTGGACTTGAAATGAGTCAAAATGCCATGCACCTCAGTTGGTCTGCCAAGGAAGTGGACGAAAAACTTCATGGTATCATGCACGCCATTCATGCTCAGTGTGTGAAGTATGGCAAAGAACCAGATGGTTATATCAACTACGTGAAGGGTGCCAATATCGCTGGTTTCATGAAGGTGGCGAAGGCGATGATGGCACAAGGAATTGTGTAGCGACGATTCGTTCCATCTGAAAAAAAAAGTGAGAAAGCGCTCCTGTCATGCAGCATGGCAGGAGCTTTCTTTTTGATAGAAATGCTGCTTGTTTCATTTATTTTTTTGCTTTATACAATAATTTGTTTTTCGTTTCGTTATAATAAATATGCAGGGATACCTATGCCTTGACTGTTAAGAGAAAAAGAACAAAACTATTTTTGATGAAACGAAAATTCATTGCACTTATACTGCTTGCTATCCTTTGCAACACTGCAAAGGCGCAAGATGTGGAGAACGAACTGAACCCCGTCTATTATGGTGTCACTTCATTGGGTATTGCTCCCGATGCTCGTGCTGGTGCCTTGGGTGACGTGGGTGCAGCTACAGACCCTGATGTGAACTCGCAGTACTGGAATCCAGCCAAGTATCCGTTCTGCATCAGTCGTGCTGGTTTCTCTCTCAACTATACTCCTTGGTTGCGTCAAATTGTGAGCGACATCGACCTTGCCAATATCACGGGTTATTGGCGCATTGGTGATTGGGATGCTGTTTCTGCTTCCTTGCGCTATTTCTCCTTGGGTGAGGTGTTCTATAGTTCTACGGGGTTTGACAATCTGAACATAGATAATTATAGCGAATCCATTCGTCCTTACGAATTGTCGTTCGATGTGGCTTACTCACGTATGTTGAGTGAGACTTTCTCGGCAGCTGTTGCTTTACGCTATATTCGTTCCGACCTTCAGGCTCCCGATGACGAGACCACTGCAGGCAATGCGTTTGCTGCAGATATTGCCATATACCATAATGGCTTCCTCAACTTAGGACAGCGCGAATGTCAGTTGGGTTGGGGTATGAATGTTTCCAACATAGGTTCGAAAATTTCCTACGATGAAGGAAACACCTCCGAATTCTTGCCAGCCAATCTCCGACTGGGTGCATCGTTTATGGTTCCATTCGATGAATATAATGTGCTGTCCATTTCGGCAGATGCCAACAAACTCTTGGTACCTACTCGTCCGACCATGAAGCAGTATATCGAAAAGACTGGTGCCGCTGAGGATGACTATTCTGGCTACACTTCTTGGCTGATGGGAGAGGGCTACAACAACGTTTCTTCCATTTCAGGTATCTTCAAGTCGTTCAGCGATGCTCCTCGTGGATTTAAGGAAGAGATGGAGGAAATCAACTTTGGTGTTGGTTTGGAATACAGCTACGACAACAAGTTCTTTCTCCGTGCTGGTTATCACTATGAGCATCCTAACAAGGGTAATCGTAAGTACTACACGGTGGGTGCAGGTTTCAAGATGAATGTATTTTCCATCGATGCAGGCTATGTCATCAGTGCTGCACAAACTAACCCACTCGACCAAACACTTCGTTTCACTCTTGCCTTCGATATGGATGGCATCAGCGACTTGCTTGGAAGAAGGAGATAAAAAAGTGAAAAGTGAAAAGTGAAGAGTGAAAAATCCCATTCTGCTGGCATCGCTTCACGCTAAACACTTTAAATATAAATATGAAAGTACGTATAGGATTTGGCTTCGACGTTCACAAGTTGGTGGAAGGTCGTGATTTATGGATGGGAGGCGTGAAGATTCCTCACACGTTGGGATTGTTGGGACATAGCGATGCCGACGTGTTGATTCATGCCATTTGTGATGCCATTTTGGGTGCTGCCAATATGCGCGACATCGGCTTTCATTTCCCTGACACAGCAGGCGAATACAAGGATATTGATTCCAAAATCCTTTTGAAGAAAACAGTTGCTTTGGTGCGTGAGAAAGGTTATGAAATCGGCAACATCGACGCAACGATTTGTGCAGAGCGTCCGAAGATGAATCCGCATATCCCTGAGATGCAGCGCGTGCTGTCGGAAGTGATGGGCATCGACATCGACGACATCAGCATCAAAGCCACCACTACGGAGAAATTAGGATTTACGGGAAGGGAAGAAGGTATCAGTGCATACGCTGTGGCACTGATAGAAAAAGCTTAGTTGAAAAACAGAATCAAGAAAAATACAAAAAAACGCTGCAAAGGAGTCCGAAGATGAAAATGTTTCGGGCTGTTTCGCCCAGTACCTTGTTGAGCGCTTTGCCTTCCATCCGACACATCTTGTGGTAGGTCTTGACATGAAGAACGAAATAGAGAAGGAGGATGGTTACAATGATATCTTTGCAAAGAATCATCATGGTTGCCGTGGCAATGAGCGCACCGATAATGCCTAACCAAAGGTAGGCGCGACGACCGAAACTCTTACCGAAAAGCACCACCACCGTTCGCTTTCCGCTTATCTTGTCCTGCTCCACATCGCGGTAGTTGTTCACCATCAGGAGGCAGTCGGTTACGAGTCCCATTGCCAAGCCCAAGAGGATTGCCTCGCCCCATCCACCAAGCATTTCTTTCTTCCCCCAAGCACCTTGCGACAGGAAAAAGTCCATGCCACAGGCTTGAGCCATCATGCACCAATATGTGAAAAGCACAGGCACGATGCCGAAGAACACGACGACGAGCACATCGCCCAGTCCGATGTAGGAAAGTCGAGTGGTGTAGAGCATGACAGCTGCTACACAGAGCACCCCCACCAGAATCATCCAAGGTCCACCAATCCACACCAATGGCAGTCCCACGGCACAGCCCACGATGGTTGTTATCCAAAGGGCACGTTTCATGGCTTCGGGAGTCACCCATCCTTGAGCACAAGCACGCTCTGGCCCCAGTCGGTCTTCGCGGTCGGTACCTTTCTTGAAGTCGAAATAGTCGTTCACAAAGTTGGCGTCAATCTGCATGATGAAAGCAAAGAGCAGGCAGAGAACGAACACCCACACGTAGCCACCGTGGATAGCTGGTTTTGCCACCGTTGCGTCTGCTTCCATCACTCGCCTCAGGTTATGAACAGCCAAGGCTCCGCCAATGAGAACTGGAGCCGCTGCACCCGCCAAAGTCTTTGGACGTGCTGCTAAAAACCATGCTTTTGGAGAATTAACAACCATTTTTTATAATAATTAAGGGCCCCCTCCAAACCTCCCCGAGGGGAGGAGAAAGTGAAAAGTGGAAAGTGAAAAGTGAAAAATGCCATCCGGACGGCAACTCTTCACTTTTCATTTTTAACTTTCTTCTCTCCCCCTCGGGGGAGTTGGAGGGGGGCTTTTTATTCTTCTGTAGTATTCACCCAGTCTTGGATAGTCACTCGGTTTCCTGTGGTGAAAGTTGCGCCATAACCGTAAGGCTTGTTGTTTTTATAGCGGCCGAAATAGAAATCACCGTGATGGTAGTAGTAGATGCCGTAGCCTTCGCGCTGTCCATTCACCGTCTCACCCAC
>OMTC01000380.1 GCA_900313845.1 uncultured Prevotellaceae bacterium | reverse complement strand
GCCATGCTGGCACGCATACAAGTGGAGATGCTGCCATGCGTGAACACCACTTCCTTCATCCTCTTCATATCGAATGCCACACAACGAAACGGAATGGGAAGCCGTGAGAAGTTGGTGGAGTCAGAGACGTGAAGCGCGGAATCCGAAGCAAGCGTGGAGTAAGAATGGAAATAGCCCGAAGGAGAATTCACCAACCAATGATGCAAATAGTCCGTTATCTTGTCACCTTTCAGCGCACCAAACTTGCCAGGCTCATCCGTCTTTTTCTTGTTCTTGGAAGAGGAGATAGGGAAACCAAACACATAGTAAGTACCATCCTTCTCCTCGAACGGATTGTTTTTCAGCGATTCGTCACGGTCGGTGAGCAGACTTAGCCACTCCTGCGTGCGGAAAAGTGTGTCGAGTTGTGCCGAGCGATAACCCACTGCATAGAGTCCACCGATGATACTGCCAATGCTCGTTCCTGCAATATAGTCGATAGGCAGTCCCACCTCCTCAATCACCTTCAACACTCCCACTTCAGCAGCACCCATCGCACCGCCGCCTCCCAGCACTAGCCCCACTTTCTTGCGATTTGTCTGTCCACCTTCTTGCCCACCCTCTGGAAAAGCAACAGCCCACGAGGATGCGCAGAAAGCAAAAAGAGCCATGAGAAGTATGAACAAACTATTCTTCATTCTTCGTTCTTCATTCTTCGTTCTTCATTTATTTATTGCCCAAGAATAACATTCACGAGTCTTACGACATCGTTGATATTCACTTGTCCGTCACCATTCACATCGTTGGTTTCAAGCATCGGAGAAGAGGACAAGATGGCATTGACAAGAGTGACCACATCGGTTATGTTGACCACACCATCATTGTTCACATCGTATGAGTTGGTTCTTTCCACGATATTGGTGAAGCGGTTCCAATCGGCTGTTTCACGATAAGCTCTTGCTGTGCCTTTTGGAACATACAGCGTGGCATTTTGGCTATATTTAAACGCCTCCTCTCCAGTCTCAAACACATTCTTGATGTAGGAATTGATGGTACTCAGGTTGCGACAATCTAAGAAAGCCCTTTTTCCGATACTCTTCACACTACTTGGTATGACGATAGAAGTCAAAGTTAAACAAAAGTAGAAGGCATTCTCTCCAATGCTCGTCACACTGTTAGGTATCACAGTGTTTTGGCAACCTGCTAACAATGTGTTCGTCGCTGTTTCAATAATAGCATTGCAATTCTCTCGCGAATCATAATTCTTATTTCCAGTTTCTACAACCATAGAAGTCAAACCATAGCATTCCTGAAACGCATAGGGTCCGATAACCGAGACTTTGCTGGGAATGGTGAGTGAAATCAAGCTACTATCTCCTCTGAATGCATTATCCATAATACTTTCCACATTGCTGGAGAGGGTAAGGGAAGTCAAACTTGTACACCAAGCAAACGCATAGGGTCCAATGCTTGTCACACTGTTGGGAATGGTAATGGAAGACAAACTTCTGCAATTAGTAAACGTAAATTGCTCAATGCTCGTCATTTTGTTGGGAATGGTAATGGAAGTCAAGCCACTACATTCATGAAACGCTAACATACCAATGCTCGTCACACTGTTGGGTATTTTAACGGAAGTCAAGCCACTACACCCATCGAACGCTGTTGGTCCAATCCCTGTGACCTGGTAATGCGTTCCTTTTCCACCACTCGCCGACCACACCTCATTGAGGTCGAGAGCACCCTCGGTAGAAGTGTCAATCGCAACCTGCCAATTACCAACCACAAACGTCTCACCCTCAACTGTTCCTTTGATTGCCACCCACGACACCTCCCCACCATTTGTAACTTTCACATACTGCGCCCAAGCAGAATTAACCGACAGCATCAACATTGCCATCGTAACAAAAAGGTAAAAGTTAATTCGTTTCATACTATTAAAGATTAGTTGGTTCGTATCTTTTTATTATTCTTTTATCCTAAAAGATAAAACATTGCAAAGATAAAAGAAAAGAGAGAAAAGAAAAAAAGAAATGAGTCTTTTTTCTAAAAAAGGATTAGTAACGAATAGATTATTTAGGAAAGAAATTAGAATAATTAGAATAATTTTATCAGAAATAATATGTTTTTTTTAAAACAACACCCATTTTTGGAGTAATTATGATAATTATTCTAATTTCTTTCCTAAGACAAAATATCACCGAATTATTCTGTTGCTACCATCGGATTTACTGCTTTTGTTGCATCGCTTTTGGGGATTCTCAGAACCACATTTGTGGATTGACTGAAGCGCTCCTTTGGATTCAACTAGTTGCCGAAGGCTCGGCATCGACTTGGCGAGCGTTCGGCGTTGCGATGGCGAAGGCTCGCCGTGACAACGTTGAGGGCTCGATATTTCAGTAAAATCAAAGGAATCGTTCAGTGTATTCGAAGGATAGGTTCAGCAAAAGCGAAGGAGAGCGTTTACAAAAGGGAAATGAAGAACCTTTA
>OMTC01000113.1 GCA_900313845.1 uncultured Prevotellaceae bacterium | reverse complement strand
AGTAAGTGAAAAGTGAAAAGTGAAGAGTGAAAGAAGAAAAACAATTTAGTTTTTTCGGAAAGAAATTGGAATAATTAGAATAATTAAATCAGAAATAACATGTTTTAAAACAACATCAATTTTTGGAAAAATTATTCTAATTATTTTAATTTCTTTCCTAAATATATTCATTTACTATCTTCTGGTGGTAGAACGATTTCTTGCTTCAAGCGTTCTACGAAATCATCGATTTTGTGTAGTTCCTGAGGTATTCGAATGCGCTGTGGACAATGCTCAACACACTGGTTGCAACCGATGCAATGGCTTGCCTGACGCAGTTTCGGAACGCTTCGGTCGTAGCCAACGAGGAAGGCACGACGAGCTCTGTAGTATTCCTTGTCCAATTTCTCATGAGGAATATTGCCATCCTTGATGCACTTGTTATAATGTGAGAAGATAGCAGGGATATTCAAGCCGTATGGACAAGGCATGCAGTAGTTGCATTCGTTGCAAGGAATGGTCTTGAGATTGTAGATGTCCTCGGCTATTTCCATCAGGAATTCGTTCTCTTCTTCCGTGATGGGTTGGAGAGGAGAGTATGTGTTGAGGTTGTCCTTGAGATGCTCCATGTAGGTCATGCCGCTCAGCACGCAAAGCACACCCTTTGGAGTGCCTGCAAAGCGGAACCCCCATTTAGCAATACTGCCTTCGGGGTCGCGCTGCTTCATCTTGGAAGCAATGGTTGTTGGCACGTTGGCAAGGCGTCCTCCAAGCAATGGCTCCATGATAACAGCTGGGATGCCACGCTTTTCCAATTCTCCATAGAGATACACGGCATCCACATTGGTATCGCTGATTTCGTTTGCCCAATTCCAGTCGAGGTAGTTCAGTTCGATTTGCACAAAATCCCAATGATAACGACCTTCGTCGTGCCAAGCTAAAAGTTCGTCGAACACCTCTTTGTCGCCGTGGAAAGAGAAACCGAGATTGCGAATGCGTCCCTTTTGCTTCTGTTCCACAAGCCAATCCAGAATGCCATTGTCCATGTATCGACGATTCACCACTGGCATTCCTCCGCCACCCACAGCATGAAGCAGCAGATAGTCGATGTAGTCCACTTGCAGGTTCTTGAGCGAGTTCTCAAACATCTGAATCGACCCTTCTCTCGTTTGGGTGTTGGGACTGAAGTTCGACATTTTTGTGGCGATGAAAAACTCTTCACGTTTGTGTCGAGCCAAAGCGATACCTGTGATGGTCTCAGATTCACCTCGGCAATAAGCAGGCGATGTGTCGAAATAGTTCACGCCATGCTCAATGGCATAATCCACTTGACGATTCACCATCTCCTGGTCGTAAGGAGCATCTTGATTATCTTGACCCGAACCACTCACAACGGGTAGGCGCATCATGCCATATCCCAAAAGCGAAACCTTATCACCAGTATTAGGATTCGTGCGATAGGTCATCTTGTCCTTGGGTGGTTCTTGCAGAGCCGCTGTGGTGCGTCGCTCATCGTCTTTGCATGCTGCCAACAATGCAGAGGAAGCTGCAATGCCACCACCCAGATATTTCAAGAAATTTCTTCTATTGAGTTCCTTATTCATTTGTCTAATCTTTTTTAGTCAACAAATTCTCACAAATTATCTCAAAACAATTTTTTATTTGTGCCCCATTTGTGGTAATTTGTTGACTCGTTTTATATCGTCTTATGCACTTCGTGCCCTTCCACATAAATAGCACTGAATGGTCGGGCAGGGCAGAGGTTCTCGCAAGCACCGCAGCCAATGCAATAGGCTTCATTGACAGCTGGAATATATACGCCTTCAGGCTCATCTTCATGGAGAGGAACCATTTCGATGGCACCCGTAGGACAATGGCGCTCGCAGTTTCCGCAGTTCACACCGTCCGTCACAGGAATGCAATTCTGCTTGATCCACACGGCATGTCCGATTTGTGTGGAACTCTTATCCTCCACTGTGATAGGGCGGATAGCACCAGCTGGACACACGTCGGAACACTTCGTACATTCAGGTCGGCAGTAGCCACGCTCATAACTCGAGGTGGGTTGCATCAATGTGAGTAAATTCGTGGATGGACGAAGCACACCATTTGGACATGCCGACACACACAACTGACAAGCCGTGCAGTGCTTTGCCATATTGGAAGCAGAGATGGAGCCTGGAGGAGTGATGGGTGTGTTACGCTCTGGAGCAATCTTATCTTCAATCACAGCCAATCCACCATCCACATCCCCCTTGCCTTGTGCTAATGCAGCTGCTGTGGTTGCCATCGCTGCCGACACCAAGAAGGAACGGCGGGACGTGTCGATGCTTTCCCTTTCTCTTTCGTTTTCGTTATCGTTTTTCGTTTTAACTTTTTGAGGCTCTGTTGACTCTTTTTCCTTGATCATCTTCTTCAATGGAAGCGAGTAGTGAATAGCATCCTTCTTGCATGGTGTCAAGCAATCCCCACACACCACGCAGCGTGAATAGTCGATGGAGAAGTTCTTGAAATCGATGGCAGAAGCCTTGCAGTTCTTGGAGCAGAGACCGCACTTGATACATTTGTCCTCGTCCATTCGAATTTTCAGCCATGAGAAGCGTGCCAAGAAACTGAGTGTCGTGCCTACAGGACAAATCGTGTTGCAATAGGTTCGTCCACCTTTCCAAGCAAGGATGATAATCACGACAAGCGTCACCGCTGCAATGACGAAAGTAGGCAGTGACTTCATCCAAATATCAGTTTCCGAAAAAGCGTAGCTCTCGTAGTGCTCAGCAATACGAGCAAGGATGTTGTTTCCCCATTCATAAACAGGTCGAAAGAGGTTGTTCACGATTCGTCCATAACTACTATATGGAGCCAAGAGTGCCACAAATGAATTGACTCCAGCCACAAAAGCAATGATGAACAATCCCAGCACAGGGTAGCGAATCCATTTCTTTTCTGGAGAGAAACTGAAACGATTCTTCTTCCGTTTGGAATGAATCCACGAGATGACATCCTGGAAGATGCCAAGCGGACAAATGATGGAGCAATAGATTCGTCCGAAGATGAGAGTGAGAGCCACGAGTGCCACTATCACACCCACGTTCAATGCCAATACAGCTGGCAGGAACTGAATCTTTGCAAGCCAACCTAACCAAGCATGGAGCGCACCGCTCACGTCGAGGAACAGCAGCGTTACCAATGCCAGGACGATAATGGCGAGGGTTGTACGGATTTTTCTTAACATAGTCTTTCATTTTCAGTCAACAAATTTCCACAAATTATCTCAAATATCTAATTCTTCATTTGTGCCTCATTTGTGTTCATTTGTTGACCCATTACTTATTTTAACAATCAGAATACTTACTTCGTAGAGCAACCAAATGGGTAGTGCTACAATGACGAGTGTGAGCGCATCTCCCGTAGGAGTGATGGCAGCCGCAAGAATAAGAATAGCAATCACCGCATGGCGTCGATACTGGCTCATCCACGATGCTTTGAGCAATCCGAAGATGGCAAGCAACCAACTGACGACAGGTATTTCGAAGATGATGCCAAAGATGAGACTCATCATCATCAGGGTGTCGATGTAACTGCTGATTGTCAGCATGTTGCTCACCGTTTCGCTCACTTGGTATGTGCCAAGAAACCGTACCGTCAGTGGGAAGATGATGAAATAATTGACAACAATTCCCAACAGAAACATGGCGTAAGCAGCCACGGTGATTCTCACCGAATAGCGTCGTTCGTTCTCGTAGAGAGCAGGAGCAATAAAGCGAAACAGCAAGAACAGTATATAAGGAGAAGCCACCAAGACACCCACCATCAGAGCCACTTTCATGTGTATCAGGAACTGCTCAGCAAGTCCCGTGTTGATGAGGTTGATGGAAAAAGCTTCGCCTCCCAACCATCTGTATGTAATGAAATCGCTATCTTTCGGAGCAAGAACGATGTCGAAAAGAGGCTCTTTCAGGCAGAACGCCACCACGCCCATCACCACTGCCGCCACGATCATCCGAATGATACTGTCGCGCAGCACATCCAAATGTTCCCAGAAAGTCATCTGAGCATCATCCATAAACCTGTAGGTTTAAAAATGAAGAATTAAGAATTAAGAATGAAGAATGTAGAACCTTTAGCTCGGCGTAGCCAATGAAGAATTTATTTTTGTTCATGTAATTTCAATTCTTAATTCTTCATTTTTCATTCTTCATTTCGGCAAAGCCGTCATTTTTCATTCCCTTTGTCATCGTCAAGTTTCTCGTTCATTCCCTCCTTGAAACTACGGACACCTTTGCCCAGTCCCTTCATCAGTTCAGGAATCTTCTTGCCGCCGAAGAGCAGCAATACTACAAGTACGATAAGAATGATTTCACCAGTTCCGAAATGCATATCAATTAAGTATTAGTTATTTAGTTTTTTGAAGTACGCTTTATCACGCAATACGTTGCAAATATAATAAAAAGTTTTTCTCTCAACAAAAATAAGACGATTTTTCGTCAATCAATGACGACTTCCGAATAGTTGGCAAACCAATCAAATGGCGAGCCCTCAACGTTAACACGGCGAACCTTCGGCGTTGCGATAGCGAAGGCTCGCCGATGCGATGACGAACCTTCGGCAACTAGTTGAATCCAAAGGAGCGGTTCAGTCAATCCACAAATGCGCTTCTGAAAATCCTCACAAGACCTTCAGTAAATCCCCACAAGACCTTTAGTAAATCCTCACATGCTATTCAGACAATCGTAATTCCTCCAGCAGTGATTTGCAGTGGGAAGGTAGGATGATGTGGTGGTTGCCGATGGGATTGGTGAGGAAGTAGTGGGTGAGGGAAGGTTGGGAGAAACGGATGATTTGTTGGGTGCGGCAGAGTCCTGATTCGCTTTGGCAGGAGAGGAGTTCGCCTTCCTCGGCAAAATGGCGGGAGAGGTCGCCCGAGAGCTTGAAGATGGTGATAGGACCTGGTTTTACAAATCCACGAATGCCTACGCCGATGCCCGACTCAAAGTGTGTGTCGAGTTCGTAGCGTTCCGTCATGCAGAACGGGATGGTGCAGTGGGCAAAGAGCATTTCGCCTGTGTCGGGATTGATGCGAGCTGGATTGGCTTGAAAACCTGTGCAACCCGTGAGTGCATGGGCAATTTTCATAGACAGCATGGCAGGTACGTCGCCTTCACAACTTGCTACGATGCCTTCGGAATTGAATTGTGCCAATGCCCAGCAACCCGTGTTGTGGACCGTGGAGAGAAGGTCGAAGCAACGAAGGGTGAATCCTTGCAATTGATACTTCTCAACCAGCGTTTTCAGGGCATGGTAGATGCGCAGAGCTCCAGGCAAAGCCTTGCGGATTCCCTCGTTTGGTGCTTTCTGCATCTGTGTTTCATCTATCTTAGGTTCCGCTATGGAATCAATGGCGGTGAGCAACTCCTGCATCGGTATGTCGATGAGGGTGATGCCTAATTTCTCCAATACGATCTCTCGATTTGCCTCGCTCGAAATGAGCCAGTCGGAAGGTTTTCCGATGATTCCCAATCGGCATCCTTGGAGTTTTCGGCGTGCTTTTCCCACTTGTAGGAGAAGATGGATGCGCTGATTGATATATGCGGTGGAGCCATGGAGGATTTCACCCTGAATGCCTTGCTGACGAAGGAAGGAAAGGATTTCCATCGATGCAGCCAATGAGTTGCTTTTGCCCGAAGTGAGTAGATAGAACGGAGCGGACGACTTTGCCATCAGTTCCTTGTAGATACGCTTGAAGATGCCTTCTGTTCCTCCCGTACGAATATATAATAAGGAGAGAGGCGCAGATCCATAGCTTTCGTAGTTGTTGCCGCAGAAGTCAAAGTCGGCAGAGATGGTGGCAAGGAATTCCTCTGTAGCTTTTGCCACCGATTGTTCGTTGTGAAGTTCGGATGTAAGGGTATAAATAGCGATGTTCATGGTAGTTTTGGTTGTTGTTTGTCATGGCGAATATAAGCAGAAAAGATGGAACAAACAAAAAAGAATGATTGTTTGATACAAAAATGATAGGATGTGTTACAAGTGATTCGCTTTTTTCTCGAAAAAAAGATTTAACTTTGCAAAGTATCACTGATTCATCTTACATACTTATATATTATCATAATGAAGAAAATTTTGTTTTTTGCATGGGCATTCGGACTTGCTGTTTCAAGCCTGAATGCACAAACCGTTGTGAGTAGTCCCAACGGAGAGTTGAAAGTGGAAATGAACGACAAGGATGGAAAAGCCACCTATCGTGTGTTGCTCGGACAGGATGTCGTTTTGGAAGAATCTCCACTTGGTCTTGTCACCTCAGCTGCCAATCTTTCCGAAGGGCTGAAGATTGGAAAGGTGTCGGATGCTAAGACCGTGAAAGAGAGTTATGAATTGCGGAATGCCAAGAAGCAGCACATCAGTGTGGAGGCTACGGAGCAGACCGTGAATCTCACCGATAAGAACGGACGAGATGTGTTGGCGGTGGAATGGCATGTGGATAACCAGAATGTGGCTTTCCGCTACATTGTGAAGGAGCATGCACGTCGTCTTTCGGTTTTGGTGACGAAGGAGGAAACAGGCTATCGTTTGCCTGAGGGAAGTACCAGTTTCAACTGCCCTCAGATGGGTTCGCAGAGTGGATTCGCTCGCACTGCACCAAGTTATGAAAGCAGTTACGAGTGGGATGCTCCGCTCGGCAAGAATGGTTGGGGCGAAGGCTATGTGTTCCCAGCTTTGTTTAAGGTGGGCACAAAGGCATGGGTGATGCTGAACGAAACGGGACTCGGTGCCAACTACTGTGCTTCGCATTTGCAGAATGCGGGTGGAAACCTCTATCAGATTGCATTCCCTAATCCAAAGGAATTCGGTGGGGTAGGTACCAGCGAACCAGGCATCGCACTTCCTGCAGAACTTCCTTGGCGCACCATCACTGTGGGCAGAACGATGAAGGCAATGGCGGAAACCACCATCCAGTGGGACGTGGTGAAGGAACAGTATCCTGCCAGTCAGAACTACCAATATGGACGTGCCACATGGAGTTGGATTATCCGCATGGATGCCAGCTGCAACTATGATGAGCAGAAGGAGTACATCGACTTCGCTGCTCGCTTGGGTTATGAGTACGTGTTGATTGATGCTCTTTGGGACACCAATATCGGTTACGAAGGTATCGAGCGTTTGGCTCAGTATGCAAGAACAAAGAATGTGGGACTCTTCCTTTGGTACAACTCCAATGGCTATTGGAACGATGCTCCTCAGGGACCTAAGGGCAAGATGCACCGACTCATCGACCGACAGAAGGAAATGGCTTGGTTGCAAAAGACGGGTATCAAGGGCATGAAAATCGACTTTATCGGTTCCGACAAACAGCAAACCATGCAGATGTACGAGGACATTCTCTACGATGCCAACCAATATGGATTGATGGTGATTTTCCACGGATGTACCCTGCCACGCGGATGGGAACGCATGTATCCTAATTTCGTGGGTGCAGAGGCAGTTCGTGCCAGCGAGAACTTCTCGTTCGGACAGGACGAAAACGACCGTGAGGCACAGAGTGCTACCATTCATCCTGTGCTCCGCAATGCAGTGGGCAACATGGACTTCGGAGGCAGCACACTCAACAAGCACTATAGCAAGGACAACCAGCGAGGACGCACGCGCCGCACGAGTGACGTGTTTGCTTTGGCAACGGCTGTGCTTTTCCAAACTCCTGTGCAGAACTTCGCGCTCGCTCCAAACAATTTTGAGGATGCTCCTGCTTGGGCAATGGATTTCATGAAGTCTGTTCCTGTCACTTGGGAGGATGTGCGCTACATCGACGGCTATCCAGGCAAGTATCTCGTCATGGCACGAAAGAGTCAGGCAGGCAAGTGGTACGTGGCTGCCATCAATGCGCAGAAGGAACCGCTCAAACTGAAACTCGACCTTTCTTTCCTTTGTAAGGACGGAATGATGCAGGTTTATTCCGACAAGGTGATTAGCACCGACGACAAGGGCTGGAACACCTTCGAGGGTGGTGTGAAGGAAATGAAGGTGAAGAAGAATCTCACTGTAGTTGTTCCAAAAGATGGCGCAGCAGTGATTGTGAAGTAAAAGAAGCCCCTTCCCGACCTCCCCGAGGGGAGGAGAAAAGCCTCACCCCCGACACCTCTCCAAAGGGCGAGGGGAGTAGAATGAATAGTGAAAGCCTCACTCCCGACCCCAGGACCCCTCCAGCTCCCCTGAGAGGGGAGAGATGGGGAGAGGGGAGTAGATAGATGAAAATGAAGAATTCAAATATAAACAAAAGACAATGAAAAAGATATTTATTTTGTGTGCTTGTGCATGGCTGATGTCGATAGGTATGAGCGCACAGACATGGCAGACAGCAGAGAATGCTGTGCCAGCTTCGGAATTTCCAAAAGTAAGTTCAGACCGTCGTGCCCAGTTCTCTATCAAGGCACCTGAAGCTAAGGAAGTGGTACTCGACATTTGCAGTAAGAAGTACCCAATGACGAAAGATGCTGATGGTGTTTGGACAGCTACCAGCGACCCGCTTGTGGTAGGTTTCCATTACTATTTCTTCTTCGTGGATGGTGTGCAAATCACCGACCCTGCTTGCGATTCCTATTATGGTTGCGGACGCATGGCGAGTGGAATCGACATACCTGAGGACCCTGCCGAGGCAGCATATTATACCTACAATAAGAACATCCCTCACGGACAGGTGCGCGAGTGCTATTATTGGTCCGAGACGGAGCAAGCCAAGCGCAGATGCTATGTCTATACACCTGCCGATTATGAAAAGAATCCAAAGACAAAATATCCTGTGCTCTATTTGCAGCACGGTATGGGTGAAGGCGAGCGTGGATGGCATCAGCAGGGAAAGATGGCACAAATCATGGACAATGCCATTGCAGCGGGTAAGGCAAAACCTATGCTTGTGGTGATGGACTATGGCAACTGCGGCTATTCTTTCGGAGCTAAGAAAGGTGAGAGTATGGGCGACTTCGGTGCCAGCTTCACAAAGATACTGCTCGAGGAAACCATCCCATTTATCGAGAGCCATTTCCGTGCACTGACCGACAGAGATCATCGTGCTATGGCAGGACTTTCGTGGGGCGGAAAGGAAACCTTCGACATCACACTTGCCAATCTGGATAAGTTCTCCTACATCGGTGCTTTCAGTGGTGCCCTCTTCATGGCAGCTGGACAGGAAGTCAACACGATGTATAACGGTGCTTTTGCTGATGCTGCAGCTTTCAACAAGAAGGTTCATGCCCTCTTCCTTGGTACGGGTTCAGAAGAAAATCTTGGCACTCAGGCAGTGAATGAGAAACTCTCTGCTGCTGGTATCAAGACTCACTATTACGTTTCTGAAGGCACAGCCCACGAATGGCTCACATGGCGTCGCTGCCTCAATCAGTTCATTCCGCTGCTGTTCTAAGGAAGCCTCAAAGCCAAGCCTCACCCCCAACCCCAGGACCCCTCCAGCTCCCCTGAGAGGGGAGGGAGGAAAGTGGGAAGCCTCACCCCCGACCCCTCTCCAAAAGGCGAGGGGAGTAGAATGAATGAAGAGTGATAAATGACGAATGCTGCAAGAGGAGAGAGCAAGTTCGCTTGCACTATGCTTTGCATGGAAGAGGAAGGCGATAGACAATAAAAAAAGAAGAGTGAAAGTAGCATTTTCACTCTTCTTTTTTATTCATCGTCTATCTACTCCCCTCTCCCCTCGGAGAGGGGTTGGGGGTGAGGCTTTTGGGGTGAGGCTTTTAGTAGGCTCTAAATCCAATAATCTTTCTTACCTCGTTGAGGGTGGCAGCGGCACTTTCGCGAGCTCTCTCAGCACCTTGACGAGCAATCTTGTCGAGCAATTCCGTGTTGGAAGAGAATTCCTGAATGCGTTCGCGGATAGGGTTCAGCACCTTCACCATGTCTTCAGCGAGTTGCTTCTTCATGTCGCCGTAGCGGAGAGAGCAATCGTTCCATTTCTCATCGAAGTACTTCACGGTTTCTGGCTCGCTCACGATGCTCATCATCTTGAAGAGGTTCTCAATCACTTCAGGCTTCTCGCTGTTTGGAATCTGAGGACCATTGTCGGTTATCGCACGCATCACCTTCTTGCGCACTACCTTCTCCTCGTCACAGAGGTAGATGCAGTTGCCGTCGCTCTTACCCATCTTACCCGTTCCGTCGAGTCCAGGCACTTTCAGCGCTTCAGACCCGAAGTAATAGTTCTGAGGTTCAGGGAAGATGTCCGTCTTATACATGTGATTGAAACGACGAGCACACTTGCGAGCAATCTCCATGTTCTGTTCCTGGTCCTTCCCCACAGGCACGAATTTAGCGCGGTGCTGCAAGATGTCGGCAGCCATGAGGGTAGGGTAGGTGAAGAGACCTGCATTCACATTGTCGGGTTGCTGGCGAGCCTTCTCCTTGAAGGTGGTCACACGTCCCAACTCACCTAAATAGGTGTTCATGTTGAAATAGAGGTAGAGTTCCAAGGTCTCAGGCACGTCACTCTGCACATAGATGGTAGCCTTCTCGGGGTCGAGACCGCAAGCCAAGTATTCGGCAAGGATGGTGCGAGCCGAATTCTGGATGTTTTCAGGAGTAGGGTGAGTGGTGAGGGAATGCCAATCGGCTATGAAGAACAAACAATTGTATTCGTTTTGCATTTTCACGAAGCTACGCACAGCTCCGTAGTAATTACCAAGGTGTAGGTTTCCTGTTGGGCGAATGCCGCTAACTACTGTTTCCACAAATGATTTACTATTTTAAAAATTATTATTAAGGTAGGTTCTAAAAATTCTGTTTTTAGTTCACAAATCTATTTATAATCATTTCATTTCGGTCGCTTTTTGTTTACTGATTTTGAGTGCAAAGTTAGTGCATTTTGTGCAAAAAGACAAATTTTTGGAGTTTATTCTCCAAACCACAAACACACTCTTTGCGAAATGGAAGAAACGGATGAATATTCCTTTTTATAGATAATAGTTCAAATGTATGGAATATGCACGAAATAGGATTTGAAATTCCTTTACGGATTTCGTGGATATATGCAATGAAATTTGTAACTTTGTGGCTGTTTTGCGAAATAGTGCTTGCGAAAAAGAGCTTGTTCGCTGAACCAAAACTCTGAACCCTGAACCAAAACACGCCTCAGGAAATAGATGTACTCCCACTCGTGAAAAAACAAGACAACTATACGTTTCTGACCTCTGGACCCATCAAGAAGGTGATTCCGACGATGGCGGTGCCTACGATAATCAGTATGCTGGTAACAAGCATCTACAATATCGTGGACACTTATTTCGTGGGATTGCTCAACACCCAGGCGACAGCGGCGGTGGGGGTGGTGTTTCCTGTGATGGCAATTATTCAGGCAGTGGGCTTTTACTTTGGAAGTGGTTCTGGCACATTCATTTCTCGCACATTGGGTGCCAGGGATGTCCACTCGGCAAGGGTGATGGCTTCGACGGGTTTCTTCAGCGCTTTGTTCTTTGGTGCATTGATTACGGTGCTGGGATTGCTTTTTCTGAAACCGCTATCGTTGGCTTTGGGTTCCACTCCAACGATTTTGCCTTACACGGAGAGGTACTTGGGAGGTATCTTGCTGGGTGCTCCGTTCCTGACGGCATCGATGACGCTCAACAATCAGATGCGCTTTCAAGGAAACGCCAATCAAGCCATGTACGGCATGATGACGGGTGCTGCACTGAATGTGGTGCTGGTTCCGTTCTTCATGTTTGTGCTCAACATGGGGATTTTGGGCACTGCCATTGGTACGGTATCGAGTCAGATTGTGGCATTTGTGGTGCTGCTAGTGATGGCGAGTAGGGGAGATAACATTGCGATTCGTTGGGGCGACATGAAATTCGATGAACGGTGTACGAAGCGGAGGATTGCCAATGAGATGTTTCGTGGTGGTACGCCTTCGCTCACGCGCCAAGGTTTGGCAAGTGTGGCAACGATGATGCTGAATGTGGCTGCTGGTGCCTTTGGTGACGCTGCCATTGCGGGTATGTCCATCGTGATGCGTATCATCAACTTCGTGTTTAGTACCATGCTCGGTATCGGGCAAGGCTATCAGCCTTTCTGCGGATTCAATTATGGTGCGAAGAATTTCAGTCGATTGCGCAAGGGGTATATTTTTAGTCTGAAGCTCTGTGTGGCGATTATTGTGATATTGGGTATTCCGAGTTTCATCTTTGCTGAGGAAATCATCTATTTCTTGCGCCATGATGCTGCGGTGGTTGAGGTGGGTGCAACGGCATTCCGCTGGCAACTCGTTTCGTTGCCTCTGTGTGCTTTCGTGGTGATGACGAATATGACCTTGCAGACGAGTGGCAGGGCATTCTCTGCCAATTTCTTGTCGGCTGCCCGCAACGGCATCTATTTCATTCCTCTTATTCTCCTGTTGCCAAGGTTCTTGGGCATCTTGGGCGTTGAAATCTGTCAGGCGGTGGCAGACGTGCTGTCTTGTGCCACGGCGGTGCCTTTGGCATGGTATTATTTCCGGTCTTTGAAAAACTCATAATTTTTTATCGTTACTTATTTGCTTTCTCATTTTTAATTCATATATTTGCCAAAATTATTGATTTGGAGATAAATGCAGGTGGGTTGATGCTTTGCCTGTGTATTCTCTACTATTAACCGAAATACGTGAAAATGGAAAAGCAAAGGACAAGATTGGAGAAATTTATCCTTCTGATAGCTTATATGGGTTTGATAGGAGGAACGTTGTTCGCCTTTCTTTATAGTAAGGGTGTGCTGGAATCCGGACAGGATATGTGTGTGCCTCGGGCAATAGCTAATTTCATTTTTATCGAGGGTGCATCCATCCTTGGCTGGGCTGTGTTGAAACAGATTGTGAAGATTTCCGATCGCTTGCGCCATATCGAAAACAAAATGGATGGACTGGAGTGAGAATGAAGGCCCCCTCCCAACCTCCCCGAGGGGAGGAGAAAAAAAGCCTCACCCCCGACCCCTCTCCAAAGGGCGAGGGGAGTAGAGTGAAAAGTGAATCAAGGATTTAAAGGATTAAAAAAGGATTTGGGGCGCTTCGCTTGAAATTGTATTTAGAATTATCATTTAGAATTTTAAATAAAATTTTTACGTTTTAATTTTAAACTTAATTTCGAGCCGGAGGCGACCAAGTAAGTGGAAAGTGAAAAATAA
>OMTC01000255.1 GCA_900313845.1 uncultured Prevotellaceae bacterium | reverse complement strand
CGCCTGGTTGTAGGAATACTTTTTTGAAGGCTTTCAATTCCTTGAGCGGACGTGGAAGCGAGGATTTTACATCGCTCACATAGAGTTGTACCACCTCCGAACCAGCACAAGAACCGGTGTTTGTGACGCTCAGCGTAAACGAAATCTTGTCTTCACGTGTCATTTCTGATTTGTCGGCGATGGCTTTGCCCAGCGCAAACGAAGTGTAGCTCAAACCATGACCAAACGCAAAGAGTGGTTTTGTCTTAAACTTATCCACTCCACGATAACCGATGAAAAGCCCTTCCTTGTATTCTTCATCGATGATGTCGTGCTGCGTGCGCCAAATTCCTGGATAGGCATTCAACCGATGTGCTGGTACATCGTTGAGTGCAGCATGCCATGTGAACGGAAGTTTTCCAGAAGGATTCACTATGCCCAGAAGAACGTTTGCCAGTGCTTCTCCCGTTTCCGAACCCAAGAACCATCCCTGAACGATAGCAGGTACACGACTCATCCATGGCATAGCCACCGCATTTCCCGAGATGTTGACAAAAACAAGTTTCTTGTTAACAGCCAACAATGCTTCCACCAATTCGTCTTGTCCATAAGGCAATCCGTATTGCTTGCGGTCGTGTCCTTCGCAATCCTGAAAATCGCTTTTGTTCAGACCGCCAAAGAATATCACGTAGTCAGCTCCCTTTGCTTTCTCAACCGCCTCATTGCGCAACACATCAGCCGTCCGTGTCTCATAAAGACTCCTGCCTACCGTAACACCGTTGTAGCTTTGCACGGTGTCGCCCACATATCCTCGAGCATAATCGATTTTCACCTTGTTGCCTATCGCCTTTCTCAATCCATCGAGAGGCAGTATCTCAAATTGAGCCTTTAACGACGAACTTCCACCACCAACTGTCATCATCTTGATGGCATTTTCTCCCACAACGAGGATGCGCTTTGCATCATCGAGACGCAATGGGAGTAACGACATGGCAGCTCCATTCTTTTTCGTTTTGACTTTGTCATTTTTCAGCAACACAATTCCCTCCTCGGCAATACTTCTTGCCACCTCGTAATGGCTTTCGGAGCAAAGGAATCCATAGCCCTTATGCTTGTTCATTGTGGTACGGAAGAAAAGACGCAGTACGCGGCGAACTTTGTCGTTCAATTCGCGTTCCGTATATTTTCCTTCACGAATGAGTCGCTTGTAGGCATCAGCCAAATAATAGTTGTCGTAAGCATTGGTCTTTCCCATGGTCAGTCCATCGGTCCATGTACCAAATTCCAGGTCCAATCCGTTTTTGATAGCCTCTTCGGTATTGTGAGCGCCACCCCAATCGGAGACAACCACGCCATCGAACTGCCAATCGCGTTTCAGAATCTGATTGAGCAAGATGTCGTTGTGGCAGTTATGCTGATTGCGATAGAGGTTATATGCTCCCATAATACCCCAAGCATGACCCTCGGTGACCGCTGCACGGAAAGCAGGAAGATAGATTTCATGAAGTGTGCGGTCGTCAACTATCACGTTCACTTGATGTCGAAAATCCTCATCATTGTTCAGTGCATAGTGCTTGACGCAAGCTGCAACACCTTTCGATTGCAAGCCTTGAACGTAGGGCACTACCATGCGGGAAGCCAACCAAGGGTCTTCTCCCATATATTCAAAGTTGCGACCATTGAGCGGTGTGCGATAGATATTCACGCCTGGACCCAGAATCATGGCCTTGTTGCGATAAAGCGCCTCTTCCCCGAGGCTCTCACCATAGAGCCGTGCCATCTGAGGATTCCATGTTGCAGCCAGGCACGATAGGGCAGGGAAAGCGACACAGGAGTCGTTGGTCTGTCCTGCTTGCTCCCACTCGTCCCAAAGCACGTCGGGACGCACACCGTGCGGTCCATCGTCAGTCCAGAAGTCGGGGAAACCTAAACGCTTGATGCCAGCGCTGGAGAACTTGGATTGTGCATGAATCACGGCAATCTTCTCGTCGAGTGTCATGCGGCTCAATGCATCTTCAATTCTTTCCTCAATGTTCTTCGATTCATCGAGGTATATGGGCTGCTGAGCGAACACAGTCTGTGCGGCAACAGTCAGCACGATTGTTGCTATTAGATGTTTCATCATAACCTGTTGATTAAGAAAAAGCCCCAACCCCTTCCTGCTCCCTTCCCCTTTGGGGAGTTGGAGGGTCGGAAAGGAGTTGGGGGTGAGACTCTTATTTTTTCTGGAATACGCGCAGGTAATCCACTTCCATCGTAACTGGGAGAGCGCTCTCATCCACTCCATGCATGCCTCCCCAACTGCCTCCCCATGCGAGGTTGAGAATAGGGTAGAAGGCGTAGTGGAACGGCCACTGGTTGTGGTTCGAACCTATCACAGATTTCTTCACCGACAGCTGAACCTTGCCATCCACGTATGTCGTAATCTCATCGGCAGTCCAAAGGAGAGCGTATGTGTGGAATTCTCCTTCTGCCTTGTCGATGGTCATGGCATGTGTCTTCTGTGTATTCTTGGTGTGGTTGTAGTCCTGTGTATGAATCGATGAAGACACTTCGTTAGGAACGCATCCCACTTCTTCCATGATGTCGATTTCACCGCACATTGGCCAAGGATTCGTGCTCCAGTCGTTACCCACAGGCATCATCCAGAAAGCGGGCCATGTGCCTTTGCCTACAGGCAACTTGATTCTTGCTTCGAAATAGCCATAGAGCCATCCTTGATTCACCTTTGCATACACGCGTCCCGAATAGATTTTTCCATTCTCTTTCAGGCAATGAATACGCAAGGCACCGTTCTTCAGCTCTGTCACAAGACTGCCACCAGGGGTTTTGTGATTCACATAGTTCTGTAGCTCGTTGTTTACCCAGCCACTGTTCTGCACTTCGTGTGTCCAGTGGTCGGCATTCAGTTCCAAGCCATTGTCGAACTCATCGCTCCATACGAGCGAATACCCTTCAGGCGCATTGTAGGCGGATTTCTCCGCAGCTGCCTGATTCACAGCGATGCTCTTGCGAGCAGTTCCCGACATCAATACCACAGCACCAGAACGAGCGTTCACATTGGGATTTGCCGATACTTTCACGCTCACGCTTCCCGAAGATGCAATGGTGTTCTTCGTCGTGACGGTTATGAAGTCGCCGTCAGCGTATGCACCCCATTCCTTACCCGTGGTTGTGATGTCGATGGTGTATGTGCCACCTTCGGCTGGAACACTGATGGCATCTTGCGAAGCGGTAATCGTGATGGCGGCAGGTGTCAGCTCGTCGTCATCTCCCCCACCGCAGCCTGTGAAGGCTACGGCGAGAGAAAGTAAGCATGTTAGAATCATGTATCGTTTCATTGGTTACTTGACTTCCTTTAAGATAATTTTGCTGATTCTGACATGTGTGTCAGCAGGAGAACCACCGAAGTCGAAGAACAGGCGGAGAACATCTGCATCCTTTCCTTCTTTCAGAGTGGCGTTCTTGAGTGTGTAAATGTAAGGTTCATCGCCAGCGATGTCGTGACGACCTTCGCAGAAGAAGTTGGTGTCACCGCCATCAGTCAGTTTAATGGTCACGCCAGGGCAATCCTGGTCGGCTTCCATCATTAGTTGGAAATGATATTGCTTATCACCACT
>OMTC01000208.1 GCA_900313845.1 uncultured Prevotellaceae bacterium | reverse complement strand
ACCCAACAGACAAAGCCGGAGCAGTCGAAGCTGGTCTCAGGGCTGGAGCCGCCATACACGTAGGGATACCCGATGTATTTTTCCGCTTCGACCATCAAATCCAGGAAGTTGGGATCAAGGATCAGGAGCATTTCCGGGAGCGTCCCAGTGAGTTCCGGAATGCCATCCTGTCGCAGAAGGGATACCAGAGACTTGAGGACTCCTATCATCCGGATGAGTTCCGCATGGGTGTATATCATGACGGCCTGGAAGTGTCGGATATCCTCACCCTGGCCCGTGGCGGAAATTTTGAGCTGATATTTGACTGCAAGCCACAACGGTGGCTGAGTGATGGGGACATTCCTGTCCCTGTCAGCTCTGGGGACGTGCTGCAGAATCCGACGGTATTTGACGCCGGTCCGCTGTTAGAGGTGGAAGGGTATGGCACTGTGTCCTTTAATGGGTATGATATCGAATTAGATAATAGCCCCTTGGGTGCTGTTGATTTAGTCCCGCGTCGGTATTATTCCTCGGCGAATGTTTTTGATAATTCGTATAAGTTCGACCGATCTTTACTCAATACAGGCGATACAATAAATGTAGGTCAAGCGTTGTTTGCTGTCGAATGGCAATCAATATCGTTATCTACTATTTATAGTGGCGAAGCAGGCGATGCACTCGTTTATGGTGCTATTTTTGAACCGGTTATGATTACAGAAGTACCATCGTTAAATACTTTCAAGATGACACTTGTTTGCAATACGAAAGGAAGTGTGCTGGTCAATGGCAAAACGACCTTCACGAATAAGATTAAGGATGTGGAGGTGAACGAAGAGGAAGAAAATACCTTTGAATTCATTCCAAATGAAGGTTGCAGATTAGAGCAAGTGACACTGAATGGATTGGATGTCACTTTATCTGTCAGCAACAACAAACTGACAACCATGATTCCAACCAACTCGCAGATGATGGTTGTTCTTAGTAAGGGCAACGACGTCAATGGTGACGGTAATGTGGATATCAACGATGTGGTTTCACTTGTCAATCTCATTTTAGGACAATAATCAAAACTCGTAACTATTCAGCGAATGCAGAAAAGTAGTCGCCTGCGGCGAGAAATCCTGCAAATCTTTACAAATCTTTCAAATATGTTATTTAATTTTGTTGGATTTGGGCAGATTTGTTAGATTTGGCTACGCCGAGCTAAAGGTTCTGCCCCTCAAGGGGCACTGAATTACGTGTGAGGCATGATTCACTGCATAGTTTTAGTAAACTCTTGTAATAACAAAGGATAGTAAAAACATTTCAAATCTCAATGAAAAAATCAATTTGGGTCGTACTGATTACGGCACTGCTGATGTTGCTATTGGCTGCTTGCTATTATTTGTGGCAGTCGCTGGAGGAGCAGAAGCAGGCAAATGTGGAGTTACAGGAATTGGCAGAACTCGACAAGGCGGAGATGGAAGACCAGTATCGTTTGTTCGATATCCAGTATGGTGAATTGCAGAAGCAGATTCGCAATGACTCGCTGTTGGCGCTTGTGGATAAGGAGCGCGAGCGTACTCAGGAACTGTTGCGCGAACTGCAAAACACGAAGGCGACGGATGCTCGCGAGATTGCCCGACTGAAGAAGGAGATTGCTTCCCTTCGTGCCGTCTTGCAATCCTACATCGTTCAGGTCGATTCACTCAACCGTGCCAACGAGGAGTTGCGCACGGAGAACAGTGAAATCAAGACGCAAATCAATGAGGCCAACACGCGTATCTCCAACATCAGTAACGAGAATTTCCAACTGAAAGACAAGGTTGATAAAGCGGCACAATTGGATGCGACGGGCTTCTGGTGCAAGGCACTCAACAAGCGCAGTAAGCAGACAGACAAGGCGAAGGACGTGAAGAAATTCTCCTTCGGTTTCTCCATCGTGAAGAACGTGACAGCCAAGAACGGACAACGCACCATCTATGCTCGCATCATCAAGCCGAATGGCAGTGTTTATAAGCCACAGGGCACTTTCACGTATCAAGGTACTGACGTGGAATATTGTGAAAAGAAATACATCGAATACGACGGTCAGGAGCAATCCATCACTATGTATAGCGATGTGGAAGAATTCCTCGAAGCTGGTACTTATCGCCTCTTCATCTTTGTGGATGGACAGATGATAGGCGAAAGTAGTTTCAGTTTGAAATAAAGTTTTCGTTTAAAAATATATATCATGCAAATCGTTTCTCCTTCTCTTCTCGCTGCCAACTTTGGCAATTTGGAGCGAGACCTCGATATGATCAATCGAAGCAATGCAGATTGGCTCCATCTCGATGTGATGGATGGTGTGTTTGTTCCGAATATCTCCTTTGGTTTTCCTGTGCTGACGGCGGTGGCACGTTTGTGCAAGAAACCTCTCGACGTGCATCTGATGATTGTGCAACCCGAGAAATTCATTAAGCAGGTTGCTGACCTCGGTGCCATGATGATGAATGTGCATTACGAAGCATGCACCCACTTGCATCGCACGATTCAGGAAATCCACAATGCAGGGATGAAGGCGGGTGTGACGCTCAATCCTTCTTCACCTGTTTGCCTGTTGGAGGACATCATTCGCGATGTGGATATGGTGCTACTGATGACAGTGAACCCAGGCTTCGGCGGTCAGAAGTTCATTGAGCACTCCCTCGACAAGGTTCGTCAGCTTCGTGCCATGATTGAGCGAACAGGTAGCCACGCACTGATTGAAGTGGATGGAGGTGTGAATGCTACCACATCGATTCAATTGGCAGAAGCAGGTACAGACGTGCTTGTTGCCGGAAGTTTTGTCTTCGGTGCTGAGAATCCTGAAGAAAGAATTGATTATTTGAGAAACTTATAACATGTTTCCCCTCGTTCGCCTCATCATCCCCTTTATATTAGGGCTTGTTGGGGCGAATTGTCTTTTGTCCTATGTGGCATTGCCAATCGAAGTGCTTTTCCCGATACTTTGTCTTTCCGCGTGTTTGTTAGTTGTGTTGGAGATGCGGAAAGTGAAGCTACCACATACTTCTTCCACCTTTGGCATAGCCACTTATTTGTTTACTTTTTTATTTGCCTTTACACTCTTTGCTTATCGTTATCAACGCTTGGCAGAATCAGTGCCTTCTGAGGAGCAAGCTATTCGTGCTTCAGTTATCTCTTTGCCTGTGGAAAAGACAAATAGTTATGAGGTGAAGGTGAAAAGTGAGGACGGAACATATCTTCTTGTTTATTTTGCGAAAGAGGAACGTGCGAAAGCGTTGCAAATGGATGACCCATTAGTGCTTGTTCCCAAATACGTGAATCCTACAGCTCCACATTTGCAGACAGATTCAGTGTTTCGCACATATCAATCCTATTTGTTCTATTCGGGCACCTCTGCCACTTGTTATGTGCCTAAGCGAAATTGGCAGACTCTTTCTTCCGATTCTTCTTCCAAATCATCTTGGTCGTTTCGTTCTTTGCAACAAGCGATGCACCGCACTTATGAGCGTGCCGGATTGACAGGAGAAACGGGTGCCATCATCGAGGCAATGACGATTGGTAATCGCACGAAACTGAGTAAGCCACAACGCAAAGAGTTTGGTAATGCGGGCATTTCCCATATCCTTGCGCTTTCAGGCTTTCACCTCAACACCTTTCTTGTGGTGCTCAACTTATTCCTTTTCGTACTTCCCTTTTCGATTCGAACACGTAGAATCGTTGCCCTTTGCGCTCTATTGCCTATCATTTGGCTCTATACCGCCATAGCCGGATTTCCTCCTTCGTTAGTTCGTGCCGCGACGATGGCAAGCATTCTTCAAGTCCTTTTGGTGATAGGACGTGAATATCATCTGCTCAATACCCTCTGCCTCACGGCAATCCTCATGCTCTGTTGGAATCCCTTGCAGTTGATGAATGTGGGTTTCCAACTTTCCTTTGCTTCTATGCTGGGCATCGCACTAATCATTCCAGTGCTAATGGAATTTGATGAAGTGAAGGAAATGTATAAGATTTCGTTTCTGAATACAGGAAATCTGATTCTTCGCTTTCTGGTGCTGATAGTAGTGATTTCTTTGGTTTGCACGCTTTCCACATTTCCACTCGTTGCTTACTATTTCGGACAAGTGCCGCTGCTGTCTTTATTCTCGAATGTTTTTGCCACATTGCTCGCTTATGGAATCATGTTTTTTTCTGTGTTGTTTTGGCTTTTCTCTTTTTGGCATGGAGCACAAACACTCATTGCTTCCATCCTCAATT